>NZ_JBVBUV010000053.1:0-26672 GCF_057445395.1 Litorivivens sp. | reverse complement strand
CTGTTTGGCAGGATAACATCCGTAGCTGATGTGTTTGATGCCCTGAGTACCCCGAGGGTTTACAAGGAGCCATGGCCTGTCGATACGGTCTTTGACTATCTGCGCGAGCACCGCGATTCTCAATTTGACCCTGAATTGGTCGATATCTTTCTAGCCAATCGCGATGCCGTTATGGACGTATTTGCGAAATACCACAGTTAGTCTGTCGCAAGCCCGCCGAACCATTTAGGTAAACGGGTTCAATTCCTCCAGCTTAATGTGCGAGGTATCCGGTGCAGGCGGCGGTGGTGGGCCCGCTTGGCCGAGCTGTGCGCCGGGCTCGTCCAACGTCAGCTTGCTGGTGTCGGGAGCCAATTTCTGTCGATTATCTGGCAGTGTTTCTATTTCTACTCCCGGCGGCGCCAGGCCAAAATCTGGTGGCTCAATGATTGGCGCTGACGTATTGGCGCTGCCTTGCCAGGGTTCGGGATCTGCCAGTGCAATGCCTGACAGATCAACTTCCACTTCCTCCACTACCGGCCGTTCCTCGTCGCGCAATACCGGTGTACCTTCCGGTGCCAGGTCCAGTGAGCCTGTCAGAGTCTCTTGAGCGCTGTTTCCAACTGTCGCCGGGCTGGGCGTGGCAGGAGCTTCAGTACTGCCAGCAGAGCCAGTGGTATCGGAGCTGGTAACTGGTTTGGCAATCGTCTGCAGACCGGCTTTGGTGAGTGCCGCTTTAAACTTGCGCGCGGCTTCTCCCTGCACGGCTTTCTTGATGCGGTGCGGCTTGCCATCGACCAACTGCGCGGCCTTCTCCGGGCTGGTTTTGAACAGTTGGGCAACGCGCTGGGCGGCCAGCTCCGGGCCTACGCCGTCCAGCAGTTTGCCGGTGATGATGATGTCGTAGAGGGCTTCACTCATGGCCATAACCTGCGTTTTCTTACAACTTAGCAGAGACTGCGGGGCAATGTTAAGATAAGCACCTCATTCTACTCAAAATTACGCCCCTAATGGACGCCGAAACGCTGCCCACCAAGTTTGCCAAGTCGCTGCTGACGCTCGTGGATGAGCGCGGTTATGACTATCGGTCGATCCTTGATCTGTCAGGTATAGACTTCAACCCCATGGATTCCCGTGCCCCCGGGTATCGTTCACAGATAACGGCGATGCAATATTCGCGTCTCTATCAGCAGGTGTTGAGCCTGCTGCAGGACGAAACCTTTGGACTGCTGCAGGGCAGTGGGGTTACGCCGGGTGCCTTCCGTATGATGTGCTACTGCATATTGGGCTGTGACAATCTGGGGAAGGCGGTTAAGCGGGCTTGCGAATTCTATCGCACATTCTTTCGCAACGAGGCGCAGATCAGTTTTCGCCGTGAGGGCGCGCTGGCGGCGGTGGGTTACAGTGGTGCACGCGATCGGTCGTTGGCCGAAACCGAGGTAGAGGCTGCCGATATTTACGGCCTGTCGGTGTGGCACCGCTTTTACTGTTGGTTGATTGGCACACCTATTGAGTTGACCCAGGTACATTTTGCGCGGTGTGCGCCCGCGCAACCTGAGCGGCGCCAAAAGTACGAACGGCTTTTTGGTTGCACGGTGCTGTTTGCTCAGGAGCGCGATGAAATTCGCTTTGATCAGCGCTATCTGGAATACCCGCTGGTACAAACGGAAGATTCCCTTAAAAAGTTTCTGAAAACTGCACCCTATCCGCTGATGGTGCTGTCCAATGGCCGTGACGACAGCAGCCTTGTGGCGCGGGTTAGAGCCATGATCGGCCATGACTTCAGTCAGGGTTCCCCGAACTTTGATCGCATCACCAGGTCGTTAAACATGTCGGCACCTACGCTGCGCCGACGACTCAAAAAAGAGGGCACCAGCTTTCAGATCCTTAAAGATGAATGCCGTCGGGACGCTGCCATCAACTACCTCAGCAACTCCGAACTTTCCATTAATGCCATCGCTGCCCTGATGGGTTTTACCGACCCCAGCGCTTTTCACCGTTGTTTCAAAAAGTGGACGGGTATGACCCCGGGTGAATTCCGGCAGCGCGAGCGGCGTGAAGCAATCTAGCTTCATAGTGACCGAATAAAATTCGTAACCTACTGTATTTAAAGGTGTTATACAGCCTTTGCCAGTCTGATTGACCGCTATTGTTATTGTCTTTCCACCGCGCAGGGTTAGATTGTGCACGCTAAATAGCGGGCCACCGCCCGTCGCTGTCAAAACTGCACACAGGAATCACTATGGCTACCGAAGCATTTATTTACGACGCGATCCGTACGCCGCGGGGTAAGGGCAAGAAAGGCGCAGGTTCGCTTTACGAAGTGAAGCCAATCGATCTGGTTACCAATCTGCTGGAAACGCTGAAAACCCGGCTTGATCTGGATACCACCCAGGTTGAGGATTTTATTCTGGCCACTGGTGAGCCTGTGGGTGAACAGGGCCAGGATTTGGCCAAGGCTGCGCTGGTGTATTCCAGCTGGGACGATGTCACAACCGGTGCCCAGTTGCATCGCTTCTGCGCGGGCGGTCTGGATGCAGTGAATATGGCGGCGGCAAAAGTAGCCTCCGGTTACGAAGATATGGTGGCTGCGGGCGGCGTTGAGTCTATGTCTCGTTTAGGTATTGGCGCTTCTGGCGGCGCTACCGGTGACCCCTGGGTGGCGATGAAAAGCTACTTTATCTCTCAGGGGCTGGGTGCCGATATGCTGGCCACGCTGGACGGTTTTACCCGCGAAGATGTTGATGCGTATGCGGTGCGTTCACAACAGCGCGCGGCCGCAGCACGCGACAATGGCTACTTCAAATCCATTGTGCCGGTTAAAGATCTCAATGGGGTCACCATTCTCGATCACGATGAGTTCATTCGCCCTGATACTTCCATGGAAGGTCTGGCCAAGCTCAAGCCGTCGTTCCAGATGTTCAATGATTTCGGCCACGGCGGTGTTGCCAAGCTGAAATACCCACAGCTGGAGAATATCAACTGCATTCATACGCCAGGTAACTCGTCTGGCATCGTAGATGGTGCCGGCCTGGTGCTGATAGGCAATGAACAGGCGGGCAAAGCGCAGGGCCTCACGCCGCGAGCGCGCATTGTTTCCTGCGCGCTGGTGGGTACCGAGCCGACCATCATGTTGTCGGGTCCCGCGCCGGCAACTGAAAAAGCCTTGAAGAAGGCTGGACTGACGGTAGATGACATCGACCTGTTTGAATTGAATGAAGCATTTGCTTCTGTGGTGCTGCGCTATCAGAAAGTGCTCGGCATTCCCGATGAAAAAATTAACGTGAACGGTGGCGCGATTGCCATGGGGCACCCGATTGGCGCGACCGGCGCAATGATTCTTGGCACGCTGCTGGACGAACTGGAGCGCCGTGATCTCAAACGAGGGGTCTGCACTCTGTGTGCCGGCGGTGGCATCGGTATCGCAACAATCATCGAGCGCGTTTAACTAAGTTTTTGTGGGGGCGGGTCCTACTCGCGAACATTCGCCTTAAAGGCCGGCTCCTGCACGAAAGAGAGATTGAAACAATGGGATATATTCGTTTAGAAAAAGACAGTGATGGCATTGTCGAGCTGATTTTCGACCAGCCGGGTAAAACCGTAAATACCATGGGTATGGAATATGATGAAGCCATGCGTGCTGCGGTTACTGAATTACAGGGCATGGTCGCCCAGGGCGGTGTGACTGGTATTTATGTTCGCAGTGGCAAGCCCGGCCAGTTCTTTGCCGGTGGTGACATCAAAGAAATGCTGGAAATGGACCTTAATCCCAGCGAAGAGAAGAAAGCCGAAATGTACCAGGGCATCATGGCAACCAAGGCGCCCCTGCGTACGCTTGAAACCCTGGGTGTTCCAGTTGCGGTGGGTATCAACGGTCCATCGCTCGGTGGCGGCTTTGAAATTTCAATGGCGTGCCATTATCGCGTGGCGGTAAAAGGAGTGCAGGTCGGTTTGCCAGAGGCGATGATCGGTCTTATGCCAGGCGCCGGTGGCGTTGTGCGTATGACCTACATGGTCGGCATGCAGGAAGCCATTGGTTTGATCAGTCAGGGCAAGCGCCTGACAACTGAAAAAGCGCAGGCCAAGGGACTTATTGACGAGCTGGTTGATTCCGAAGAAGAACTGGCAGCAAAAGCCAAAGCCTGGATCAAAGCCAATCCGGAGGCGAAGCAGCCCTGGGACAGTGAAGGCTACAAAATGCCGGGCGGCGGTCCAACCGATGAGGCCAACCAGGGGCTTACCTTTTTTGGCCCGTCCAATGTGATGGTACAAACCAAAAACCTGATGCCGGCGCAGAATGCCATTTTCGCTTGCGTTGTGGATTGTGCGCGTGTCGATTTCGATACAGCGCAGAAAATCGAAGGCCGTTACTTCCTGCATCTGCTGCTGAATCAGGTGTCGCGCAACATGATGACGGCGTTCTTCGTGCAAATGGAAGCGTTGAACAAAGGAGCCAGTCGCCCGAGCGGTGTCGAAAAAACCAGTGTTAAAAAGCTGGGAATTCTTGGTGCCGGGCAGATGGGAGCGGGGATTGCTACCGTGGCTGCGCAGAAAGGTATTGAGGTTGTATTGAAAGATATCAGCCTGGCCAATGCTGAAAAAGGCAAGGCCTATGCCGAGAACTTCTACAACAAGCGCATTGAGAAGAAACGCCTGACTGAAGAAGTGAAGAATGAATGCCTTGCTCGCATCAAGGCGACTGAAGACTACGCCGACATGGCGGATTGCGATCTGGTGATTGAAGCCGTGTTCGAGGATCGTAAGATCAAGGCGGCGGTTACCAAAGACACTGAAGCCGTCCTGAAAGCTGACGGTGTGTTTGCATCCAATACGTCTGCGTTGCCGATTACTGAATTGGCTGCAGCCTCGGTGCGTCCGGAAAACTTTATCGGTATGCATTTCTTCTCACCCGCCGAGAAAATGCCGCTGGTAGAAATCATTCGCGGCGAGAAAACGTCTGACGAAACACTGGCTCGCGCTTTTGATCTTGCCCAGCAACTGGGTAAAACGCCAATTGTGGTTAACGATGCCCCCGGCTTTTTTACCACGCGTGTTATCGGCAAGACCGTATCGCAAGGTGCCATCATGCTCGAAGAAGGCATCAACCCTGTGCTGATCGAATCGGCCGCTCGTGACAATGGTTCACCCATTGGTCCGCTGGGTGCGATTGATGAGATCAGTCAGGAAACCGCCTGGAAAAATGGTCAGCAAGCGAAAGCCGATGCCGAAGCTCAGGGGCAGAAATGGGAAGACAACGCCGCATCGCGTGTGCTGGATCGTATGGTCAACGAGTTTGGCCGCAAAGGTAAGGTGCACGGTGCGGGCTATTATGAGTATCCACAGGGTGGCCAGAAACACATGTGGCCAGGCCTGAAAGACGCCTTTGCGCCAAATGGCTATACCGAGATTCCATACGAGGATATCAAGGACCGTCTGATGTACTCCCAGTGTCTGGAAGCGGTTCGCGCCATGGAAGAGGGTGTGATTGAAAACGTCGGTGACGGCAATATCGGATCCATTATGGGTATCGGTTTTCCCGCGCAAACCGGCGGTGTTTTCCAGGCGATCAATGCGATTGGTCTGCAACAGTTTGTGGAGCGCGCTGAGTACCTACACCAGCAGTACGGTGAAGACTTTGCGGTACCCCAGCTGCTCAGAGACCGTGCGGCTAAGAACGAGCTGTTTCTGTAGATAGCCCCTTTCCCTGCCCTCCCTCCAAGGGGGCAGGACACCTTCTATAAAGATTTGGTGCGCGCATTCTTCCGCAGGTTGAGTGCGCTGCTTGACCTCCCCGCTGTCACTCTATACATTCACCGCCTTCGCTACAGGTCACCCATGGTTCTTGCTTTGAGAGCTGGGTGTTAAACGGGAAGTCGGTGCGCATGCGCAAAGCCGACACTGCCCCCGCAACGGTAAGTGAGTATCGCTGAACAAGGGCCACTGCGAGTCATCGCGGGAAGGCGTTCAGCCAGTTGTCATTACGATAACCCTCACAAGTCCGGAGACCGGCCTGCAGCGAGCCGCGATGACGTTGCGGAGGGCAACGGGCGGGGTAGGACTATGTCTTTTACCCAACTTCCTCCTGCGTCATCTCTTGCAATCCTGTTGGAGATGATAAAATGCAGAATGTTTTGACTCACTTGAATCGCAGTGCCATTGGCCTACTGCTCGGGCTGCTGATTATGCTCAGTCGCCCTTATCCACTCAGCGGTATTATCCATCTTGCCGATGTTACTCATGCCGCGTTGTTTATCGGCGGTTTTATTGGCCTTGGGTATCGCTGGTTTGGCGGCTTTGTCGCGCTGGCCGTCACGCTGGATATGTTGTCCATTGCCAGCGGAACCGATCCTTTCTGTCTCAGCCCTGCCTACGGTTTTCTTCTGCCGGCTTTTGCGGTGATCTGGTATGCCGGAGCTGCGTGCGGCAACGCGCCGGTCAAAGTCCAATTGCCGTTGGGGCTGGCGGGCTTTTCGCTGGCACAGGTAACAGCGTTTTTTATCAGCTCAGGAAGCTTCTATTTTTTGTCGGGCAAGTTTGTCGATCCGACACTAACGGAGATGCTCGCGCGAACTGAACGCTATTTACCGGGCTATTTCAGCAGCAGCTTTATCTATGTTGCGCTGTTTCTGACCTTGGCTGCGGCATTCGCCTTGATTAACCGGAGGCAGGGTGTACATGAACACTAAATTGATGATTCTCGCCTCTCCCGGTAGCAATCATGGGAAAACTCTGCTTAGTGCCGGGTTTGCCAAAGCTCTGCTGGATCGCGGTGACCGCGTGACGCTTTTCAAAATGGGACCAGACTATCTCGATCCGCGCTTTCTGCAGAAAGCCACTGGTCTGGAAGTGCGCCAGCTCGATTACTGGATGCTCGGCGGTGATGGCATTGCCGCTGAGCTGACTCGTGCGGCTGCGGTGTCTGATGTGATTTTGGTGGAAGGGGTTATGGGGCTGTTTGATGGCAGTTTTCCCGTGGCGCAACTGGCGGCAGAGTACGCCATTCCAGTAACACTCACGATAGACGCAGCGGCGATGGCTCAGACCTTTGGTGCGCTGGTGCATGGTTTGGCGACCTATGATGAGCGGGTCAAGGTCAGCGCGGTTCTCGCTAACCGCGTGGGCAGTGACCGTCACGGTGAGATGCTGGAAGAGAGTGTGCGGGCGCCGGTCAAATACCTGGGATGGCTGCCGCGGGATGAACGCCTGCAGGTGGAGGAGCGCCATCTGGGAATCAGCAGTAGCGAAGAGCAGGCACAGCAGTGCGCGCGACTGGTGGCCGAGGTGGTAGCTCCCATGCTCGACGCACTGGAGTGGGGTGAATTGCCGCAGCGTGAACTCGCACAGGTGCAAACTGACGTGCCTAGGCTCAGCGGCAAGCGCATTGCTGTAGCGCGCGATGAAGCCTTCTATTTTCTGTATCACGCCAATACAGATTTTCTGCAGGAGCAGGGCGCCGAACTGGTTTATTTCTCACCGCTGCACGATAGGCAGTTGCCGCCCTGCGACGCACTTTATCTACCCGGCGGTTACCCCGAGCTGCATCTATCGGCATTGACTGTGAATACGACAATGGCGGAACAAGTGCGTGATCACATCCTGGCCGACAAGCCCTGTGTGGCCGAATGCGGCGGTATGTTGTATCTGCAGCAATCTCTTGAGTATGCGCAACACAAGACCAGTCTGATTGGGTTGTTGCCGGGCAATGCGGTGGTCGGAGATCGACTGGCGGCGCTGGGCTATCAGGAATTACCTGACGGCAAACTAAAGGGGCATACGTTTCATTATGCTCGCATTGATGATGCCGTTACCGACGAGCGTACCCGCTACCACGACGGCCGGGATGGGGAGTTTATCTGGCGTCGCAACCGACTGGTTGCGTCGTTTGTGCACTGGTATTTCCGGTCTGACCCGGAAACCGTGTGCAACTGGTTTTCCGGAGGCGCTGAATGAGTTTATGGCCGCAGCGTATCGTCTGCCTGACAGAGGAAACGACGGAAGCGCTTTATCTGATGGGCGAACAGCATCGCATAGTGGGTATTTCGGGTTTTACGGTTCGGCCTCCCGAGGCGAGGAAGGAAAAGCTCAAAGTGTCTGCGTTTACCAGCGCCAAAGAAAGCAAAATTTTGGAGCTAAAGCCGGATCTTGTCTTGGGTTTTTCCGATATGCAGGCCGATATTGCAGCAGACTTGGTGCGCGCTGGCCTGCAGGTTCATATTTTTAACCAGCGCCGTGTGGCCGGTATTTTTGAGATGTTGCATACCCTAGGGCGATTACTGGGGGTTGAGCGCAAAGCTGAAAAACTGTGCGAGGGATTTAACGACAATCTTGAGCGGGCGCGGCGTTTGGCCAACTCCCTGCAGCGGCGTCCCCGTGTCTATTTCGAAGAATGGCCCGATCCCATGATTTCCGGCATCGGTTGGGTCTCAGATCTGATTGAGTTGGCAGGCGGTGACGATTGTTTTGCTGAACTTGCAGCCTGCCCGGACGCCAAGAGCCGGATTATTGCTGATCCGCTCGAGGTTGTGCGGCGTGAGCCTGATATCATTCTTGCGTCCTGGTGTGGCCGTAAAGTACGACCGGAGCAGATAGCCGCCCGTGATGGCTGGGGCGATATACCGGCGGTCCGCCACGGGCAGATTCATGAAATAAAATCGCCAATTATTTTGCAGCCTGGCCCGGCGGCACTGAGCGATGGCGTCGCGGCGCTGAGCCGGGTAATAGCCGACTGGAACCAGAGTCAGGGGTGAGCGTTTATCGGCAATACCGTGCACAGCATCTAGAGGGTGGGCGCGCTGTCCTGTCGCAAGTCGGGTGAGGGTTTTACGGCGTCGTCGAAACTGATTGGTAGACTCAGTGTTATCCGTGTGCCGTCGTGCGTTCCAGAATCGGCGTGAATCGTGCCTTCGTGCAAATCAACAATGCGCTTGCACAGTGCCAGACCTATGCCACTGCCGGGCGTTTCTTTGTCATTGCACGCCCGACGAAAGGGCAAGAATATTTCTTCGGTTTTTTCCTCTGGAATGCCCCGTCCATTATCACTGATCGTCAGTACACACTGTGTCTCGGTTGGGCGAATCTCAATGCTGATAGTCAGCGGTCGTTCGGGTTCGCGGTATTTGTCGGCATTGTCCAGCAGGTTGCTCACAACCAGGCTGATCGCGTGAAAATCAGCGATAACCCTGCAATGACCCGACAGCGAAATGTCCGTATCGGGGTCTGTAGCACGGTTGCGAAAGTTCTCGATTGCATTGCTGACGAGTTCGCTCATGTCATAGGTTTTCAGGGTCAGGCTGTCTTTACCCAGATGAGATAGCGACAACAGCTGCTCGAGAATCGTTAGCAGATTTGCACTGCCAGTCTGCAAGGCTTCGGCCAACTCTCTGGTCGTTGGGCTCGCTTCTGAGGGGAGCTCGCTGGCCAGTAGCTCGCTCAGCATGTGAAGGTTGCGTGCAGGGCCGCGAATGTCGTGGGCGACGGCGTGGCTGAAGAGCTCAATGTCGGCCAATACGTGACGAAGGTGGTTGTTGCTGCTTTCCAGCGCACTGTATGCCTGATAGCTTTCTAACGCCATATGCACCACAGCGCGCAAACGCTGAGCGGTCATTTGGGTTTTTGGTTCGTAATAATTGATCCCGTAGGTTTCAGCTATTTCTGTCTCTTGCATGGTGCCGGGTTGCCCGGTTCGCACGATGATACGTGTGTGAGGGTTGCTGTATTGATGCCGCACGTAGGCTGCAACTTCAAGCCCATCAGTATCTTTGGCCATCACAATGTCGAGCAGCAGAAGGGCTATATCGGGGTTGGAATTAAGATGGTTTATGGCTTCCTGGGCAGAGTGGGCATGCAGGAGTGTAAGGCGGTGCCCGAGCACAAACTCGTCTTCCAGTACCATGTTGGTTACTGAATGGATGTCGGGTTCGTCATCCACGACCAGCACAAACCAGGTTGGCGCTTCTTGCCGTGCGATTGGTGTTGTCGGTGCCAATCGCATACTGTCGGAACGGTTGTCTATTGGCATCTGCTGCTCTTGAGGTCTTTGATGTCAAAACCTCAGGTGTTTGCCCAAAGCCCGGAGGCGGTAAGCCCAGTATAAACCAATGCGCGCCCCCGCGTGCTGTTGCTCGCCAGCCAAAAACTTACTGGCTCTATGATTTTGATATTTGCAGCCTCAGCATCGCTTGTGAATAGGTAAATACGCCTAACACCGGCGAATGACGGGGAAACCAGGGGTATGACACCTTGACGGGTGAGGTGCGCCTGTATAGATTTTCGGCCTCGCTGCGCCTGACGGGCTCAATGGGCGAGCCTAATACAGGAGAAAAGGGAATGCTGGGCAGCGTACTGGGTGTGTGGTTTGTGGGATTGCTGCTTGACGCACTGTTGGGTGAACCGGCACGTTATCACCCTTTGGTGGTTTTTGGCCGTTACGCTAGCTGGCTGGAAACCCGCTTTAACCGCTGGCAGCAGGCGAGCCAGCTGGGACAGTGGTGGCGGGGTACCCTGGCACTGTTACTTGCGATTACTCCAATTCTGGCGGCGGTTATGGTGCTGCGCAGTGTTTTGGGCAGCCTGGCCCTGCTACTGGATGTGGTTGTTCTTTATCTCGCCATTGGCCGCAGCAGCTTGCGGCAACACGCAGTGGCCGTACGCGACCCGCTATTGCGCGCAGATCTGCCGGCTGCGCGCGCAGCTACCGGCCGAATTGTCAGCCGCGATACTGCTCAGGCCAGTGAATCGGAGCTAGTCACAGCGGTGGTTGAAACCGGGCTGGAGAATACTAACGATGCAATTATCGCCTCCCTGTTCTGGTATGCGGTAGCGGGTGCCCCCGGTGTTGTATTGCACCGTCTCAGTAACACGCTCGATGCGATGTGGGGCTACCGCAGCGAACGCTTCAATTTGTTTGGCCGCAGTGCCGCGCGGTTGGATGATGTACTGGCTTTCCCTTCAGCCCAACTACTGAGTTTCCTGTTCTGTCTGGCAGCGTTACCGGGTAATCGGATCTCCGCATTTCGCGTCTGGTGGGGGCAGGGGTGGCGCTGGAAAAGTATAAATGCCGGCTCAGTAATGGCCAGTGGCTCGGCAGCTCTGGGACTGCAGTTGGGTGGGCCGGCGCGGTATCGCGAACAAGTTCAGGATCGGCCTGTTCTGGGGTGCGGACGGGCGCCACACGTGGGTGATATTGCCGCCTGTTTTGCGTTGCAAGATCGTGCGCTGGGTTTGCTTGTCGCACTCTTGGCGCTGCTCGCATTTATCGAGGCAATAACATGAGAGGCCGCAGGTTGGAATGATAAGCGCAAAGTCTGAGTTAGCCGAGCAGGCGCCGTGGGAGCTACTATGTGAGCATGGCGGCAATGCTCAGGCGCTGGCAGCGGCGCTAGCAATTTCATCTGAGTCGCTGCTGGACCTCTCCTCGGCCGTAAGTCCATTTCCCTACCCGCTGCCACCGATGCCGGTAGACGTCCTGACGCAGCTGCCTTATGGCGACGGTTCTGTGACCGACCTCGCAGCCGACTGCTATGGCGTAGAGCCAGAACAGTTGGTGTCAGCCTCGGGTTCGCAATCGTTGATTCAGTGGTTACCGCGAACGCGCAGTCGCTCGCAGGTGCTGGTGCCACGGGTGGGTTATGCCGAACATGCTTATTGGTGGACCAATGAGGGGCATAGCTGTGTGGCTTACGATGATATAGAGCAGCAAGCTCTGTCCCGTACTATAGTTTCCAGCGGGGCGTCGGTGCTGGTGCTTATTCATCCGAACAACCCGACCGGGGCTTACATTAGCGCCTCGGATTTGGAGTGCTGGCGAGCTTGCCTGCCAAAAGACGGGCTGATCGTGGTTGACGAGGCGTTTATCGATGCAACCCCGGCGGCGTCGCTGGTGTCCATGCTAGATATGCCGGGTCTGATTATATTGCGCTCGGTGGGCAAATTTTTTGGTTTGCCAGGACTGCGTCTCGGGTTTGCTCTGGGGGCTCCGGCACTGATCCGGCGCGCGTCAGAGGCGCTGGGGCCCTGGCCAGTATCAGCGCCAGCACTTTGGGCCGCGCGACAGTTTTTCGGGGATTGTCGTTGGCAAAACGACAATCGATGTCGTTTGCTATCTCTCGCCGAGCAACAACGGGCTTGTTTGGAGCAAACGTTAGTCAGGTGTATGCAAAGTTCGGGCACGTCGCCGACAGCAGATATACGGCTTGTGCAAACGCCATTGTTCAGTAGTCTCAGGATGCCCCACAGTGAGGCTAAGGCTCTGGTGTCAGCGTTGCTTGAACGTAGAATCGCCATTCGTTACTACCGGCAACATCCGCAGCATGCCTGGCTGAGAATCGGGCTGGCTACGGATATTCAGCGGCAGCAGCTAGAGGAAACATTGGCAGATATTCAAGCTGGTTTATCAACCTGCGCTATTTGATACTCCAAAGAGCACTTCGGTCGCTTGTTGTGCGACCGGGTAACCCGTATAAATGGCCTCCTTTCACGCGGGGAGACAGACTGTGGCAAAACGAGTCCTGCTCACGGGCGCATTTGGCAACATCGGCACCTACACCATTGAATACCTGCTGGAGCGCGGGTACGAACTTGTGTGCGTTGATCGCAAACTACCCGGCACGGAATCGATAGCCCGTCGTTTTGGTCAACGCATCAAAGCCGTGTGGGGGGATATTACCGAGCCTGCCGTGTGGGACGAAGCGCTCACCGATGTGGATGTTGTCATTCACCTCGCCGCGATTATTCCACCGCTGTCTGAAACCCAGCCGGAGCTGGCTACGCGCGTCAATGTCACCGCGACTGAAAACCTGATAGCGGCAATGGAGGCGCGGGGCGTTCGACGTTTGATTTTTGCATCCAGCGTTGCGGTTTACGGCAAACTTCAGGATCGTGAACCACCTCTGACGGCGGACAGCCCCTATCGACCGGACGACCACTACGGTGAAACCAAGCTCGCCTGTGAGAAGGCGATCCATGCCTCGTCGCTGGACTGGAGTATTCTGCGCATCAGTGTTGCGCCACCAGTAGAAGTTAAATTTATCGGTGGTAACCACGACTTTGAAATGATCTTTGATATTGCGGTGGATACGCGCATTGAGTACGTACACCCGGCAGATTGCGCATTGGCTTTTGCCAACGCGGTAGCCTGTGACGAAGCTATAGGCAAGCACCTGTTGTTGGGTGGTGGGCCAAGTTGTCAGTGCACGGGTAAGGAATTCAACGACGGCATCCTCGCAGCCTATGGTATTCCGGCAATGCCAGACCATGTTTTCAAGAAAGGAACGCCGGCTTTTTACGGCGATTATCTTGATACGGAAGAAAGTCAGCGCCTTCTACAATTTCAGCGTCACAGTTTGCATGAAAGCCTGATGCACAGTCGAAAAAGCGTTGGCGTGCTGTATTACGTCATCAAGCTCTTTGGGCCGCTGATAAGGACAGCCCTGGCATCGCGTTCACCCTATCGTTAAGCGGTAAATAGCCCTTCGACGCAGCCGCCGGGTATGGTAAGTTAGCCGGCTTTGACGGTCGGTCCACGCCGGCCAGTATCGCCAGGTCTGATTCATGCTCAGTTACCAGCATCATTACCACGCAGGCAATCACGCTGATGTGCTCAAGCATTGGCTGTTGCTGGAGTGTGTGCAACACCTGCAAAAAAAAGACAAACCCTTCGATTACATTGACACTCACGCCGGCGCGGGCTGCTATAACCTCAGGTCGGTGGAAGCGCGTAAAACCTCAGAGGCGCAGCAGGGTGTACAGAAACTGCCTTGGGCTGAACTGCCGGAACTTGCTTACTATCGGGAGCGGGTTAGCACCGACCTCCAGGGCGACCGTTATCCAGGGTCTCCCTTGTTGGTAGCGCGGGAGTTGCGCCGAGGCGATCGTGCGTGGCTATTTGAATTGCACCCCCGGGCAGTCGTAGAACTGGAGCGAAACTGCTCGCGCAAGCGGGTGTGTCATGTGCGCAAGGAAGATGGCTTTAAGGCGCTGCTTTCGTTATTGCCGAACGCCAGCCGGCGCGCTCTGGTATTAATTGACCCGTCTTACGAAGTGAAAAGCGATTACCGCACTGTTGTAAGCGTTGCCGCTACTGCGCTGCAGAAAATGCCACAGACGATGCTGTTGATCTGGTATCCGGTGGTAGAGCGCTCGCGGATCAAGGTACTGGAGCAAGATGTTAAAAAGGCGGGGTTGCGCAATGCTCAACTATTCGAGCTGGGCGTTGCCGACGACGGTGGCGCAGGCATGAGCGCTTCGGGGCTGATCGCAATAAACCCGCCCTGGACGCTGGCAGAAAAATTTCAAAAGCTCGCGCCGGCGCTGTCTGCCGCGCTGGCCCCGGATGGCAAGCCGCGCTGGCGCCATCAGGTTCTGGTACCCGAATAAGCCCCGCAGTTTTCGCATGCCATAAAAAAGCCCGCATGAGCGGGCCGAAGGCTGGATGGGTGAAACCTGACGGAGCCGAGTTTCATGTCTTTCATGTTATCCCCCCGATATCGACCGAAATACGTCCGAATCGACTGAAATTACAGGCAATAGCAGTCGCTGGGCGGCTTGCCGTTGAAAATGTTCATGAAAACCGGCGATTTTGTGGTATCTGCCCAAGGCGTAACTTTCTAGTATCTCGATAAATTCACAGGAGATGGATGAATGGGAACCTATGCGATGACAGGCGGCGCCACAGGTATTGGGGCCGCCATCCGACAACACCTCGAAGGCGCCGGTCACCGCCTCATCGTCGTTGACCTGAAAGCGGCTGATATCAATGCCGATCTGTCTTCCTCCACCGATAGGGAGCAGGCAATTCAGGGAATCAGGGCTGCCGCCAAGGATGGGCTGGATGGTTTCATCGCTTGTGCCGGCGTGTCGGGCTCTGTCCCGGTGAAGAGCCTGATTCCATCGGTTAACTATTTTGGTGCGGTGGAACTGGTGGAAGGTCTGAGAGACATACTCGCCAGAAAGCGTGGCGCCGTGGTGCTGATATCCTCCAACTCAGCGCCGATGGACACCCGTCAGGACTATGTGGACGCCTTACTCGCCAGTGACGAACAGGCCGCAATGGCGATGGCCGGGGAAACTGACGGTCACTCGCTTTACAGCGGCTCCAAGCAGGCGCTTGCTCGCTGGATGCGTCGCAATACACAGGCCTATGCTGCAGAAGGCATTCGGCTCAATGCGGTTGCTCCTGGCTATACACGCACACCGATGACCGAGGGCGTGGCAAAAGATCCAGCCTACGCCGATGCGATCAAACAATTTCTGGACAGCATACCTCTGAAGCGTGCCGGAGAGCCTGAGGATATTGCCAAAGCGGTGAGCTATCTGTTGAGTGACGATGCCAGTTTTGTCTGCGGTTCGGTGCTGTTCGTCGATGGTGGCCATGACGCCATGCTCCGTCCTGACACTTTTTAAGGCTGCCTTGCGATAACCAGACAATTGAGTGAGTAGTGAACGATGCCGCACACCCGCCGCGAATTTCTGAAAACCTCATCACTGCTGGCTGCCGGTACCGCCATACAGGGCTGTGTTTCGCTGGCATCCTCCGGTGATTACAGTCAGTGGGATGCCACCACGATGGGGCAGCTGGTCAATGCCGGTAAAGTGAGTGCTGACGAATTGCTAAACGAGGCGCTCGCGCGATTGGCACGGTGGAATCCGATACTCAATGCGGTCGTGATGACACACGAAGAGTTTGCGCGACAGGAAATTGCAAACGGTGTTCACGGTCCATTGGCCGGCGTGCCATTCCTGATCAAGGATCTGAATACCTATCTGGGGGGCACCGTTACCACTCACGGAAGTCGTTTTTTCAGAGACGCAGTGGCTGAGCGTGACAGTTATCTGGTAGAGCGCTATCGGCAAGCGGGGCTGGTGATTTTCGGTAAAACGGCTACACCGGAGTTCGGCAAAAACACCGTCACTGAGACCCTGTTATGGGGTGAGACCCGAAACCCCTGGAACCCGGACTACGTGCCGGGAGGCTCTTCGGGCGGTTCTGCTGCGGCGGTGGCGGCGGGCATTCTTCCCGTGGCGCACGGGAATGATGGTGGGGGCTCCATTCGTCTGCCCGCGTCCATTTGTGGTCTGTTTGGCTTGAAACCGAGCCGCTTTCGAACGCCGCTCGGCCCTGCCAACGGTGATGGTAACGGCATGGCTACCCAACACGTGATCAGTCGCAGTGTGCGTGACAGTGCGTTGTTGCTGGATGTCAGTCGCGGCCCGGAGCCCGGTGGTTATGGGGCTATCCCGGCGCCGGCGCGCAGCTATGTCGACGCGCTGTCGCGCAGCCCCGGGCGGCTTCGCATTGGTCTAATGAAAACCCCGGTCATACCCGTGCCGGTTGATCCGCAGTGTTCGGTCGCGGTGGAACAGGCCGCGCGTCTGTGCGAATCCCTTGGTCATTACGTTGAAGAGGTTATCCTGCCGGTAAATGGTATGGAGGCCTATATGGCTGCGGGAAAACTATTGTCACTGAGCAGTAACGTAGCGATTCAGGCGCGCGAAAAAGTGCTTGGACGCAAGGTCACACCGGACGACATCGAACCCATCAACTGGCAGCGCTATCATCAGTACAAGCACGTTTCCGGTGAGGAAGTGCTGGCCGCCCGCAATGAGCAGGTGAAAGTACATTGGCAGATTGCCGAGTTTATGCGTGATTACGATGTGATCCTGTCACCAACGCTGGCGGTTATGCCAGATAAAGTGGGTGCCATTGGGCCACAGCAGCCTGTAGACGTCGTGGATCAGAAGGCATCGATGTACAGCCTGTTTACGCTTTTGTATAACTTTACCGGCCAGCCGGCGATGAGCGTGCCCTTGCACTGGAGTCCCTCCGGGTTGCCGGTAGGTGTGCAGTTTGCCGGTCGCTATGCTGAAGAGGGGCTGCTGTTTCAACTGGCGGCGCAACTTGAACAGGCCGCGCCGTGGTGGAATAAAACGCCGCAATTTCCCGCCTGAATGCTTATGGCGTGGAGCGATCTTTTGCCGTAAACCAGATCGGCGATGACCAGGCCCGCTCCTGTATGACAGTCTGCGTTGTCTGGCAAGTGCTTGCTTCTGCGGCAATATCGGCAGGTAGTTCGCTGCAGACTGCCTGATTCCAGCGGCAGGTGGGTTGCTCCAAAACCCGCAGGTAATACACGCTGGGTTGATCGGCATTGAAATCCGGGTCTTGCCATTGAGCGCAGAACGCGGTTTTTCCGTTTGACGCATTGATGAAAGTATTCTTATTGCTGCTGGTGGACAGGGCACACGAAGCATTGTCTGCTTTGGGCACTTCGTTCAGTGTAATGACCTTCTCGTGTTCTGTTCCATTCACGTCTATCCATGCTTTGACCAGCTGCAAACTTTGCAGGGGTGTACCGTCTGGTGCACTGTTGGCCATCGCAAAAAAACTCGGTGCTTTGGCGTGACTGACGGTTCCGCCCATGGGCTGGCCGTGTGTATAGGCGATTGTCAGAGCATCCGTGCGGTTGCACAGATCCTCGGGTAGATCGTCACTGGCGAAAAAACGCAGCCCTATGCGGGTACCGCTGGTGCCATACACTTCCCGGCGTTTCATTGAGTCGAACAAATCCTGCCGGGTATTACTGTGTGCATAGATCACGGCAAGGCCACCGGGGTTAAGCTCCGCCTGCTTGGGGATGCTGTAGCCTTCAATGCGCTGGTTCTTGTTGTGGTGCTCGCGGTAACGGCGCTCCTGTACCTGACCGGCTGTTGCCAGGTGGGTATCTGTGCTGCCGATCAGGCCCAGCTGGTATGGGTTGCTCGCATCGAAACGCAAGCCTTCCTTCAGCGCCTCTCGCAAATTGCTGGTGTCGTTCTCGGGTCGCTTGGCGGCTATGGGTAAGAATTTGCCGAGGAAAGACGCGTAGGGAAGTGCTTCAAAACTGCAGGCTTCGTCGGTGGC
Source organism: Litorivivens sp. (assembly GCF_057445395.1). NCBI lineage: Bacteria > Pseudomonadati > Pseudomonadota > Gammaproteobacteria > Litorivivens > Litorivivens sp. Next base: position 8,797 of record NZ_JBVBUV010000053.1, on the reverse strand, counting down.
GCCGACACCGCTGTAGCACTCTGAGGCACCTTTGTGCTGAATGATTTCGGCCAGCCGGTCGAAATAGTGCCTGTCAGCAATGTTTATTTCGGGATCGTCCCCTTTGCGGGGAAACATCTGCCCCTTGCTCAAGTTGCTGTTGTGCGGAATTGTGAGGGCGTCACAGCCGGTGCCTTTGTCCACACAGTGTTTGCGCAGTTCGCCGAACAGGGCTTCGGGTGTTTTGTAGTCAAGGGCACTGAAGGGGTTTGAGAGATCCGGGTTACCGTTGAAAATAACATTGCGGTGAATAGTTGCGCCGCCGCTGCCGTTACCAGTCCACTCGTAGGCAACAAAACTGGTGAAGACACAGGGATCGTTTGCGGTTTCGGCTGCGCGCACGGTTTCCTGCCATGCAGAGCGTTGCACATCCTTGCAGGCGTTATGGGCACAGTGCGGGCCGCCGGGCTCACCCCAGAAGTTGCCGGCGATGCTGCCCAGCAGCAGGCCGAGGCGCGGCCGGTTGCGCTCGAGCTTGCAACTCCAACTCTGGAACGACGGGCTTTGCGGATTGTGACATAGGGTGGCAGCCCCGAGTTGTTCCGCGTGGTCAGTGACCGCGGCAAAATCCAGTGTCCAGCCAGGCGTGATCGACAATGTGTCGTTAACGGCAATGGTTTCGCCGCGGGCATAGCGGTAGGCATCGTCGGGGAGTGCACGAATACCCATGCCGTTGGCATCATTAGATAGCGCCGTATGTACATGCAGATCGCCGAAATAGGCCTGAGGCAGCTCGTGGCGTATGCAGTCTCCGTGCGCACCTAGCGCAAGGCCTGCCAGAGAACCGATGAATGTCTTTTTTAGGCGTGTTTGCATAGGGGCTGTCCGGAGTTGTGGCGGCATATCTCAGAGGGATAGGCGGTGCGATTCGCGCAGCACCTGATCCGCAATGCCCGGGTGGTCTGCTATGGTTGCCGGGAAAATGTCTCGCATCGCCAGTAGGGTTTTTATACCTTTTGCAAGATTCCCGTTTTTAGTCTTGCGCAGGGTGTCGGCCAGCGGATCATTGACCGTGTGGCCGCTGCGGAGAAACCCCAGCCAGGCGGCAATCGTCAGGCAGGCGTAACGTGGAATGCTGTCCCGTGCAATGTGCCATTCAATAACCGGAATAATACGCTGCGGAATTTTCTGTGAGCCGTCCATAGCAATTTGCTCGCAGCGATGTTCAAGGGCCTGGTTTTCAAAGCGTTCGATCAGGGCGCGTTGGTAATCATCTACCGGGAAACTCTCTGGCAGGGTAAAGGTCGGCTCTGCTTCGCGCATCAGGGCGATAACCGCATCGCGAATGAAGTTATCTTTGATCGCCTGGGCGACGCTGGTATGACCTTCAAGGCAGCCCAGATAGGCGATGAGAGAATGGCTGGCGTTCAGCGTTCGCAACTTGGCTGCTTCGAATGGCGTCACGTCATCGACGAATTGTGCGCCGACCTTGTCCCAGGGTGGCACCGGCCCCGCAAAGTTACGTTCGATAACCCACTGGCTGAAGGGCTCGGTAAACACAGGCGCGCCGTCTGCAAAGCTGTAATTACCGGAAAATTTCTCAATTGCGGTGTCGGTGGTGGCTGGCACGATACGATCCACCATGGTGTTGGGGAAGCAGCAATGCTGGTCAATCCAGTCGGCGAGCAGGCGATTATTCACCCGGGCGAACTGCAGTAAAGCGACGCGTAACTTGCGGCCGTTGTCGCTCAGGTTGTCGCAGGAGATCAGCGTTACTCCCGGTAGATTACGCTGCTGGCGTAGTGCGAGAGCCCGGGTCAGAAAACCAAGCGTGCTCTGCGGGGTGCCGTTATTATTCAGGTCGTGGGCGATATCGTCCTGATTGATATTCAGTGTGCCGCTGGCGGCGTCGAGACCGTAACCTTTTTCGGTAACGGTAAGCGTGATTACATGCACCGTTGGTGCGGCCAGCGCCTCAATAACAGCGTCAGGTTGTTCTGAGGCGACCAGTACTTTGTTTAACGCTCCGATGATCTGACAGCGCTCGGATGCATCGCGACGGGTTACCAGGCTGTAGAGATTGTCCTGCGGTGCGAGTGCATCGCGCATGGCAGGCCGACGCAGGCTCACGCCGATAATGCCCCAGTTGCCGCCAAAACGGTTCATCGCCGCTTCCGTATACCAAGCCTGATGGGCACGGTGAAAAGCGCCCACTCCGAGATGGACAATGCCTGGTTGGATTGAAGCGCGATCATACTCCGGCAAGACAATGTCGCGGCCGTTTGAAGCCAGTGCTGTCAGTGTATCGTTACATAGTTTCACAGCCGATAGGCCTTTTTCGCCAGACCGTAGCTCAGTTCTGCGATCAGTGCTTCGGCCTGTTCCTCGCTAAGCCGGTGATCCGCGACCAGTTCCGCCAGATAGCGGCAATCCATGCGCCGCGCTACGTCGTGGCGCGCGGGGATGGAGAGAAAAGCGCGGGTGTCGTCGTTAAACCCCACCGTGTTGTAAAAACCGGCGGTTTCGGTAGTCTGCTGGCGGAATCGACGCATACCCTCGGGACTATCGTGGAACCACCAGGCAGGGCCAAGTTTCAGGCAGGGATAATGCCCGGCCAATGGCGCCAACTCGCGGGCGTAGGTGCTTTCGTCGAGTGTGAAAACAATCAGTGAAAAATTCGGGTTGTTACCAAAGCGATCCAGCAATGGTTTCAAGGCTGATACGTAGTCTGTTCGGGTGGGGATGTCAGCCCCTTTGTCGCGACCATAACACTGAAAAAGTTGCGCGTTGTGATTGCGAAAAGAGCCCGGGTGTAATTGCATGACCAGCCCGTCGTCCAGGCACATGGCCGCCATTTCGGTGAGCATCTGCGCGCGGAACAACTCCGCATCGCTATCAGAGCATGCGCCTGACAGCACACGTTGAAACAGGGCCTCGCATTCAGCGCCGGACAAAGCCGCAGTTTGGGCTGTGGGATGGCCGTGGTCAGTGGAAGTGGCGCCCATGGCTTTAAAAAATTCGCGTCGCTGCCGTAAGGCCTTGAGATAGCCCTGCCACTGATGGCAGTTTTCTCCCGTCAGGGCAGCGAGTTGGTTCAGATTATCGGCAAAACCTTCGTACTGTGGGTCAATCACGGGGTCTGGGCGATAGGCTGTGATAACCCGGCCTTTCCAACCGCTGTCACGTATGCGCTGGTGATGCTGGAGGCTGTCGAGCGGTGACTCGGTGGTGGCCAGCAGCTCGATGTTGAATCGCTCAAAAAGGGCGCGAGGGCGGAAAGCGTCGCTGGCGAGGGCCGTATTTATCTGGTCGTAATATGCATCTGCAGATTCCGCTGTGAGAGTGACGGTTAGGCCGAAAACCTCACTGAATACATGGTCCAGCCATAGCCGCGACGGTGTGCCGAGAAAGCAATGATAGTGTTCGGCGAATCGATGCCATATTTTGCGGTTGTCTGTTTCGATACAGGTGCCGTTCTGGTGGCAGATACCCAGCTCATCCAGAGATACACCTTGGCTGTAAAGCATCCGGAACACGTAGTGATCGGGTTTTATCAGCAGTTCAGTGGCGTCGGTGAACGGCTTATTGTCCGCAAACCAGGATGGATCTGTGTGCCCGTGTGGGCTGATGATGGGCAGATCCCGTACCTGCTGATAGAGACGGCGGGCGATGTCTCGTTTCAGTGGTTCAGGTGAAAACAGTCGGTCAGGGTTGAGTTGCAGGGGTGTCGTCATAATGTTGCCGCGCGCTGTCAGATTGTCGGTAACCGGGTATAGGCTCTGCTACTTATTTTGGCCTGACCACCTTACCATTATTCAGGTCGCGCCGCGTCGGGTCAAGTCGCTTCGCTTTCGATCACGGTCTTGATCACACGTTTCAGGTGTTTGTGCATCGCTTTGCGTGCTTTGCTGGCACTGCCTTCGACGAGTGCGTCATAGATCGACTGGTGATCTTCAATAATCGGGCGCACGCCTTCCTCTCGCAGCCGCCGGTGAAACATCTGGCTAATTTCCGATTCATTACGCAACGCCCACAGCCATTCCACTGCCGAGACCAGCACGCTGTTGCCGGAGGCCTCGGCAATAACCCGGTGAAATTCTTCGTCGGCATCCTCGTGTACGGATTCCTGCTGATTCTCGCGGGCCATGTCCGCCAGCAGTTTTTTCAGTCGCTGCAGTTCCTGTTTGGTAATCTTGTCTGCGGCCAGTGCCGCAGTTTCTCCTTCAAGCGCCAGGCGGGCTTCTAGAATTTCGAACGGACCGGCGCCGAACTCTGTTGGCAGGGTATCGTGGCGGCCGGGTTTGCGTACCACGTAAACACCCGAGCCGCTGCGAATTTCCACAATGCCAGAAATCTCCATGGCAATCATGGCTTCTCGAATGGTGGGGCGGCTAACGCCAAGCTTTTCCGCCAGATCGCGTTCTGACGGCAGACGAGAGCCGGCGCTGATTACTCCCTCACGCACCATGCCGATGATCTGATCTGCTACCTGCATATACAGGCGCTGCTGCTTTACGGTTTTGAATTCCATTGCTGTTCCCAAGCTCAATTGCCCTGGAGGCCGTTTGTTGAAATAAGCCTTGCTCGTGTCGTACTGTCTTGGTAAGTTGGCAAAGTGGTCAGGCCAATTTAAGTGTCAGTATAGCCCGTCCGTTAGCGCCAAGTCAGTACTTTGTTTGGCTGTGAGTGTAGCAGAGGCCCTGTTTTTAAAGAATTGATAATCCTATGAAAATAATCGACGCCAAAGTCATTGTTACCTGTCCGGGACGCAACTTCGTGACCCTGAAAATCCTCACCGATGAGGGTGTCTACGGTATTGGGGACGCCACCCTGAACGGCCGGGAAATGTCTGTCGTGGCCTATTTGCAGGAGCATGTGGTGCCCTGTCTGATCGGCCGAGACCCACAGCAGATCGAGGATATCTGGCAATACCTCTACCGGGGCTGCTATTGGCGACGAGGCCCGGTGACCATGACGGCGATTGCAGCCGTCGATGTGGCGTTGTGGGATATCAAAGCCAAGGTCGCCAATATGCCGTTGTACCAGCTTCTTGGCGGCCGTTCCCGCGAAGGCGTGATGGTTTATGGCCACGCCAATGGTGCTGATATTGAAGAAACCCTTGATGAAGTCGCGCGTTACAAGGACTTGGGATATAAGGCCATTCGTGCCCAGTCCGGTGTGCCGGGTCTAGCCAGCACTTACGGCGTGTCGGGCGATAAAATGTATTACGAACCCGCCAACGGTAGCTTGCCGGAAGAAAATGTGTGGTCGACCGAGAAATACATGCGGCACACACCGAAATTGTTTGAGCGCGTTCGCGATGCGGTTGGGGATGAGGTTCATCTGCTGCACGATGCTCACCACCGGCTTACACCTATTCAGGCCGCGCGTCTGGGTAAGGACCTCGAGCCCTTTCGTCTGTTCTGGCTGGAAGACACTGTGCCGGCTGAATTGCAGGAGCGTTTTCGACTGATCCGCCAGCACACCACGACGCCCTTGGCCGTCGGTGAGGTGTTTAGCTCAATTTATGATTGCAACACCTTGCTCAGCGAACAATTGGTAGATTACATCCGTGCCACCATTGTACACACCGGCGGTATTACTCACGTACGTCGCATTGCTTCGCTAGCAGACCTGTATGAAGTCAAAACCGGTTTTCACGGTGCTACCGATCTGTCTCCGGTCACCATGGGTGCGGCCTTGCATTTTGATACCTGGGTGCCCAACTTTGGTGTGCAGGAGTATATGCGGCATACCGAAGCAACCGACGAAGTCTTCCCGCACGACTACCAGTTCGAAAATGGCTATTTGAAAATAGGCGATACCCCGGGGCACGGCGTGGACATCAATGAAGAACTGGCAGCGAAATATCCCTATGAGCGCGCCTATCTGCCGGTTAACCGGCTTGAAGATGGCACATTGTTTAACTGGTGAAAGCAGGTAACCCCATGCGAATTCTTATAACGAAAAGTACTGCGTTAGCGGCAGCGATAATCAGTATGAGCTCAATGAGTATTGCGCAGCTTGAAGAAGTGATTGTAACGGCACAAAAGCGAGAGCAGAGCATGCAGGATGTGCCAATGGCTATAACAGCCATCGGCGGACGCATGCTGGAAAATAATGAGATTAATAGCGTTTCTGATCTCAGCAAACTTGTGCCGTCTCTTAAATTCACGCCGGGCGACAGCCCCAAGAACAACTCCATTCGGGTTCGTGGTGTTGGTACTGATGTATTTAGTTCTGCGGTTGAACCCAATGTCTCGGTGGTGTTAGACAATGTGCCTCTGGCGCGCACCAGTCTAGCCAACTTTGATTTCGCTGACGTCGAACGCGTTGAAGTATTGCGCGGGCCTCAAGGTACACTCTTTGGGAAAAATGCTTCCGCCGGTCTGATTCACGTTGTAACGCGCGATCCCCATTCCGAATTCGAGGCGCGATCCCGATATAGTTACGATCAGGCCAGCGATTTTGACAGTGATATGTGGAAGTTTCAGGCCAGCCTGAGTGGACCTTTAACTGATGCGCTGGGTGCGCGCCTTACCATTTATAAAAAGTCTACGGATGGACATATTTATGATTTGACCACTAAGGATCACATCCCCTCGAGCGAGAGTCGCGGGGCCAGGCTTAAATTCAAGTGGGACGTCAATGATGTTCTAACTTTGTCCTTGATTGGAGAGTACTCGGAGTTCGACGGAGAGTCCTATCCCATGGTGCAACGCAGTGCGAACCCCGGTATAGAGCGTAGCAATGACCCGATCAACGCCAGTGAAGACAATCGTCAAGCGCGCACAGTAAGCGGTACCGATAGTGATTCGGAAACAGAGGCACTCACCCTGCTTGTGAACTGGGATGTTGGTAGGCACACATTGTCGAGCGTAACAGGGCTTCGCGAAGCTAATATATTTGCTGATACTTCCGCTGCTGCATTAGACGGTGCCAATGCAAATCTTGAATCCAATGGCGGCCCCCGTACGATTGAAACCTTCACTCAGGAGCTGCGCATATCTTCTGTCGATAATGAAGTGTTGGAATACACGCTGGGTGCGCTTTGGTTTGACAACAAGCTGGGAAATACCTTTGACCGCCGTGTGACTGACATTCCCGCGAACTATGCCGCTAATCTTTACACTGATGATCCTTTGGTGATTCCGCTTAATGTCGGTAGCATCAATCAGGAGGCCGGTTTCTGGAACCAGATCGATACAAAGAATCTGGGGGTTTTTGGACAAGCTACCTGGCATGTAGCTCATCGATGGCATACGACACTTGGATTGCGCTATATCGATGAAACGCTCGAAGCCGCCTTTACCAGCTACCAGCGATTGGAAGAGTCTGCTACCGGGCTGCCTTTGTCCGCAGCAGACTCCAGTGTTAGCGTACCGCATGCAGAGGTATCGGACACCGCCGTGACAGGGACATTTTCCCTGCAGTACGATCTGAGTGATTCGTCCATGGTTTATGCTACCTATTCAAAGGGCTATCGTGGCCGTGCATTTGATGTCGTGTCATCCTCGAATGCCGAGAGCTTTGCAGATCCGCTTGAAGCAGAAACAGCTGATTCCTATGAGATAGGCATTAAGTCACGTTTTTTTGATGAGCGACTGGAACTCAATGTTACGGCTTTCCAGACATTTTTCAAAAATTTCCAGGCGCAGATTGTCGATATGTCTGAAGGCGGTTTCACCACTGAACTGCGACTGGATAACGCGGGGGAACTTGAAACAAGGGGCGTAGAATTGGATTTCAAGGCGAATCCGATAGCGCCCGTTTTTATCTTTGGCTCACTGCTTTATAACAATGCTGAGTTTAACGATTTTATTACCCAATGTTTTACCGGTCAGGGCCCTAGCGAGGCCGGTGCTATCGATTCTGATGGCGATGGAGCCTGTGATGGCAATGATGTGGCGGGCGGAAAACTGCCCAATGCGCCTGAATGGAGTGGTTCTATTACTGGCCGCTATGATTGGGCTCTCGGTGAGAGTGGCCGCACACTCTATGGTCAGATCACCGGACGCTATCAGTCAGAGGTTCAATTTCAAGCGGATCAGCATCCACTGACCATTCAGGAAGCCTATGACATCTGGGATATTCGCGCCGGTTTTATCGGCGTGGGGGGGCGATTGGAAGTGTCGGGCTATGTCAAAAACCTGTTTGCACAGAATCATGTCAACGCCATGTTTGCCTTATCGCTGACGAACGACCGGCGCGATATAACGCATTTCTTGCCTCGTGATGCTGATCGTATTGTCGGTTTGTCGGTAGCTTATCAATGGTAGTGACCTGTCTGGGCGAGGTAATGCTGGAGCTCCGCCCCGCCGACAGTAGCAGCCAGCTTTCGCTTGGCGTCGGTGGTGATACCTTCAATACCGCCGTTATGCTGTCTCGGGAAAATGTGAGCACCGGCTACCTAACCGCGCTCGGGAAAGATCGCTTCAGCGATCAGATTCTTGATCGGGCGCACGCGGAGGGTGTTGGTACTGCCGGTGTCCAATTTGACTCCGACGCATTGCCTGGACTGTACCTGATTCAGAACGACGCCAGCGGCGAGCGAGAATTTTTCTATTGGCGCGACCATAGCCCGTCACGGCGTCTGTTTGATAGTGATGAAAAGCTCAGGGCTTGTACCGAGCATTGCTGCAAAAGTGAGTGGCTATATCTCAGCGGCATTACGGTTGCGGTGATGGCGCAGCAACAGAAGCATCGTTTTCTTGAATTTCTTAAAGCGCTCAAAAATGCAGGGGTGAGTATAGCCTTCGATCCGAATTATCGTCCGAGCCTTTGGGGTTCGGTTGAAGATGCCAAGCTCTGGCATGCC
>NZ_JBVBUV010000052.1:0-26812 GCF_057445395.1 Litorivivens sp. | reverse complement strand
TCGGTCACATCGACTACGACTAGTAAGTAACTAACTGAAAACTAAAGCAGTAAAGCGGTTTTAACGTCTCTACACTCCTTTCCGTAACCGCTTTAACTTAGCCGACGAATGTACTTTGGCTCGATTTTTTCAAAGCGACGGTATCCCTGAAAGTACACGGCAACAGAATTAGTCATGCTAGAAAACGTACCGAGATTGGTGTTCGACGGAGTGGGGCTTAGCGTAGAAACTGGCTAGAGGATATAAAACTTTCGATTTCTGTGGCGGCTGTACCAAGAGCGCCGCGTTTGAAGGGACCCTTGCTTGGTTTAGACATGTAACAAGAGTAGAGCTTGTAGCCTGATTTAGAGCGTGATTTCCGTTGAAACCTCGCGCGCGCAGGTGGAGATACTGGTCGACTGACAGCTTACAATGGTAAGCAGACTTAAATTTGGGAAGCTAAATGTCCGCTTATCCGGCTTAACCAGGAGCTCCCGAAGGTTTTCCCTCTGCTTGCCGATTATACGGCATTGCCGTATAATCGGGCATGATATTTATTGAAACCAGCAACTTCACCAGGCTCCTCCCGAGTTACCTGTCGGACGAGGAGTATCGGGCTTTGCAGGCATTTCTGCTGCAGAGGCCCGGAGCGGGGGATATCGTTCGCGGCTCCGGTGGGGTCAGGAAAGTTCGCTGGGCGCCTGAGGGACAAGGCAAGAGTGGTGGCGTTCGAGTCATTTACTATTGGAAGCGACCCGATCACGAAATATGGATGCTGACGATATATTCAAAATCGGAGCAGTCCACGATACCCGGGCACGTCCTGAAGCAAATAGCGGAGGCAATCGATAGTGAGTAAACGAGATATCGGTGCAGAAATTCTGGATGGTATTAAAGAAATTCAGAAGTACAAAAAAGGTGAGCTTGAGTTAAAAACGACAGAGTTGTCAGAGCCTTCACCGCCGCAAGTCATTCGGAAGAAACTCAAGCTATCGCAGTCGGCCTTTGCCGGGTTGCTCGGTGTCAGTATGCGAACGGTGCAAGATTGGGAGCAGGGGCGTCGTGAGCCTCAAGGCCCTGCCGTGGCATTGTTGCGCATTGCAGAGCAACATCCGGAGGTCTTCACTCAGCTCCATTGAGCTGATATAGCACATCTAGCCGAAGATTCCGGAGTGTTCAATTTCGGTATTCTCGGCTAGCTGTAGCGCGTCATCCAGCTCAACACCCAGATACCTTACTGTGCTATCCAGGTTGGAGTGGCCTAATAAGAGCTGAACAGCACGTATATTTTTCGTTTACCTGGCGATTTGCGTCGCGTTTGTTCTGCGAAGTGACTGCTTTAATTGCCGATAGCTCCAGAAACTGAGGTTATCCATCATTGCGAATCTTCGAGTCGCGTTTAATGCCTACAATTTCTAGTTGGGCAGAGCGACCATTTAGCAGAGGCCAATTAATGACGGCACCGAGAGGTTCGCCAATGAGAGCTGTGCCGACCGGTGACAGGATAGAGATGCGCATTTTGGGCACACTGGACTCCCATGGCAAAACGATGGTTACCGTACGCTCAGCGTTGGTTTTTAAATCGCGGAATATCACCTTGTCATACAAAGCGACTACGGTTTCAGGCAGCGAGACGTCCGGGCAGATGTCTGCTTTGGCCAGTTCAGCGTCCAGATCATATGTCGCGGTTGACCGACTACGTTCCACTAGTTTGGAAAGTTTTTGGTAATCAGATTCGGACACAATTAGTCCATTATTCATTTCGATTGGCATGCCAAACCCTCATGCGACGCAGTTGCGTCGGACGAATGCGTAAAAACCCCGCGCTAACGTTGCGCGAAGCGTTCAATGATTGATTTGGTTTGTGGCGGTTAAGCTAAAAGCGACTTAACCGCCCACAGTGAGGAAGGCACTGACAGGACAAGAAACCTGTGTGCTCGCAGCATTGGAAGTGAACATGCAGAAAATATTTTTCATAGGCTAAGACTACCCCGCTTTCAGGGAAAAGCAAGGGTGAAAAAATGTTTCTTTTGATATCAATACGGCGAGTATTAAAACTCGCGTGGCCCACCGGAGCTGATTCTAATGTCTGACCGCCACCACTGTAGGGATCATCAGAATATGGCCTGTTTTTCCTAATCCGTCGGCAACACCCGGTTGTTCTTGATTTCTAACAAGGAAAAACTCGATTCAACATTTTTCACGCCCGGATATTTTAGAATCCTTCGCATGGTGAGCTCCGAGAAATGATCGATATTGCGAGCAACCACCTTCATTAGGTAATCGTGTGAGCCACTTGTGGCAAAGCATTCCACTATGTGTTCTTCGGCTTCGACGCAGGCAATGAATTTCTCAGTGTCAGAGTCGGTTTGTTTCTCCATGGTAACCTGCACAAATGCTGTCACTTCGAGACCGAGCTTGCGTTGGTCGACGATGGCGGCATATCCGCTGATCAGTCCATTCGCTTCAAGCTGTTTGACACGCCGAAAGCAAGGCGAGTCCGAAAGGCCCACTTGTTGGGCAAGGTCGGCATTGGAGATCCGGCCATTGCGCTGGAGAATGCGTAGGATGTCTTTTTCTTTTCTACCCAGGCTCATAGGTTAATACCTCCTAACCAATAGTCATAATGGGTTAAATTCACCTAAATAGTCCCAGATTTGGGCATAGAAAGAAATATCTCTCCAGTTTGCAGGGCATAAGATGGCTGTAATTGATTGGCCACGTACTGGCCACCACCAGACGCACTGTGAGATCCGGAGAAAAGCAATGGCAGATCTGTTTGAAAACCCGCTGGGTACCGATGGTTTTGAGTTTGTGGAATACGCTGCACCAGATCCCGAGCTGCTGCGGTCTTTGTTTAGCAAGATGGGATTCCCGGCGACACACCATCATCGGTCTAAAAACATTACGCTGCACCGGCAGGGGGATATCAACTTTATTATCAATGCGGAGCCCGAGTCATTCGCACAGCAATTTGCCGCCAAACATGGACCCTGCGCCTGTGCCATGGCTTTTCGCGTACGCAACGCTGCCGAAGCATTGAAGAAGGCTGTCGCTGCGGGAGCGACCCCGGTTGAGGAAAAAGTCGGTCCAATGGAGCTGAATATCCCAGCTATAGAAGGTATTGGCGGCAGCCGCCTGTACCTGGTGGATCGTTATGGGGATCACTCAATTTATGATGTCGACTTTTTACCGCTGCCGAATGTCAAAGCTGAGCGATCTGCAGGTCTGCTGCACATTGATCATCTAACGCACAATGTTCGCCAGGGGAATATGGAAAAGTGGGCTGGCTTTTACGAGAAGGTCTTCAATTTCCGTGAGATCCGATTCTTCGACATTGAAGGTAAAGTAACAGGCTTGGTCAGCAAAGCAATGACTAGCCCTTGCGGTAAAATCCGGATACCAATTAATGAATCCTCTGACGATCAGTCCCAGATAGAAGAATACCTGCGTGAATACAATGGCGAGGGCATCCAGCATATAGCGCTGGATACCGATGACATCTACGCAACTGTCGACCAGTTGCGCGCTAACGGGATCAGCTTTCAAGATACGCCAGATACTTACTACGAACAGCTGTCGACCCGTCTGCCGGATCACCCAGAAGACGAAGAGGAACTGCGCAAGCGTAAAGTTCTGCTCGATGGTGGTGAGGCCCAAGGCGGAGGCTACTTGATGCAAATATTCACGAACAACGTGATCGGGCCGATCTTTTTTGAAATCATCCAACGCAAAGGCAACGATGGTTTTGGTGAAGGTAACTTCCAGGCGTTATTTGAGTCGATTGAGCTTGATCAGATTCGCCGGGGAGTGATTTCTGCGCCAGACGCCGATAGTGCTGCGTCGTAAGTCATTGGTGGGAGGTGGGGAATGAAGCAGTGGATACCGTTTTCTCTCGGTCAGGGTACCTATTCACGGCAAGCGCATTGCGACTTGCCGGAGGGCACGTTTGAGCGAGAGGTAGGAAAGGAAGGATTCTTCGGCCCGGCGACACACTTTTACCACCGTCACCCGCCCACATCGTGGACGCATATAGAAGGCTCTATACGTCCACGTGCTTTTGATACTAATCAGCTAGAGACAGGTGGTTCGCCCTGGACTGCGCCGGTATTGCTGAAAAACCACCATTGCCAGATACGTATCTGGCAGTGTGATAGTCCAATGAAGCAGCTAGCCCGAAATGCCGATGGCGACGATTTGCTGTTCGTGCATGCGGGTGAGGGTCGATTGTTCTGTGATTATGGACATCTGTCATATCGCGATGGCGACTACATTTTATTGCCGCGCGGTACACTGTGGCGATTAGAACCGAGCGCCGCGACTCGATTGTTGATGATTGAAGCAACTAATAGCAGTTATCGGCTACCTGACAAGGGAATGCTGGGGCCTAATGCCATTTTTGATCCGGCGGTACTGGATACCCCAGTCATTGATGATCGGTTTCTCGAGCAGCAACACGATAATGAAACCTTGGTTGAAGTGAAGCGGTTGGATGCGATATCCCGTATTACATTCCCTTTCAATCCGTTAGACGCCATTGGCTGGAAAGGGAATTTGTCAGTAGTAAAAGTTAACTGGCGTGACATCCGTCCGGTGATGAGCCATCGCTATCATGTGCCCCCATCGGCGCATACAACCTTTTTGAGTGATCGCTTTGTCGTTTGCACCTTTTGCCCGCGGCCCATTGAAAGTGACCCCGGTGCACTGAAAGTGCCCTTTTTCCACAGTAACGATGATTTTGAAGAATTTATCTTCTATCACCGAGGCGAATTCTTTAGCCGTGACAATATTCACCCAGGTATGACGAGCTATCACCCTTACGGTTTTACTCATGGGCCTCACCCCGGCGCGTTTCGCAAAGGTGCGAAGCACGTCAATAAAGAAACTGATGAGGTTGCTGTGATGGTGGATACACGCGATGCGCTTACTGTCACTGAGTCTGCGCAGCAGTGCGAATGGACCGGTTATGCGCAATCGTGGCAAACCTCGTCTACTGCCAAATAACGGAGTAACAGATGAAACTAGCTTCTTTAAAGCATGGTCGCGACGGCCAACTGGTTGTTGTTTCGAAAGACCTAAAGCACTGTATTGCAGTGCCCGATATAGCTCAAACCATGCAGTCGGCTATAGATAATTGGTCGGAAGCAGAGCCGCGGTTGCAAACAGTTTACGAGCAGTTGAATGCAGACCAACTTGATGCCAGCGAATTTGAAATTGGAAACTGTGATTCGCCATTACCTCGGGCGTATCAGTGGGCCGATGGTTCAGCCTACGTAAACCATGTGGAGCTGGTGCGTAAGGCAAGGGGCGCAGAAATGCCGGAGTCTTTCTGGACAGATCCGCTCATGTATCAAGGCGGGTCCGACGACTTTCTCGCACCTACCGATCCTATTGTAATGGCCTCTGAAGACTGGGGCATCGATTATGAGGCCGAAATCGCCGTTGTTACCGATGATGTACCTTGCGGCGTGGCGCCGGCAGATGCTGCGGCGCATATTAAATTGCTGATGCTGGTGAATGACGTATCACTTCGAAATCTGATACCCGGAGAGCTTGCCAAGGGCTTTGGCTTTTTCCACGCGAAACCTTCCAGTGCCTTTTCGCCGATAGCTGTTACACCTGACGAGCTGGGTGAGCAATGGCGTGATGGCAAGGTACATTTACCTTTGCTCAGCTATCTTAATGGAGAACCATTTGGGAAACCCAATGCAGGGGTTGATATGACCTTTAGCTTTCCTGACTTGGTAGCCCATGCGGCAAAAACACGTAACTTGTGTGCCGGCACCATCATTGGCTCGGGCACAGTCTCAAACAAGTTGGATGGCGGGCCGGGTAAGCCAGTGAATGCAGGTGGCGCAGGTTACTCCTGTATTGCTGAAGTGCGAATGGTAGAAACACTCGCCGAGGGTCAACCTAAAACCGCTTTTATGAAATTCGGTGATCGCATCAAGATAGAAATGCACGATCCTGAGGGAAATACGATTTTTGGCGCCATCGAACAATCGGTAGAGAGAAGCTGATATGCCCGTATTTTCCACTCTGGCGGAACTTCGTGGTGACCCAATATTGGGTCTTTCTGCGCAATTTCGCGAAGATTCGCGCGGCGAAAAAATTGATCTTGGCGTTGGGGTATACCGCTCTGAGGGTGGCGAAACACCGATTATGGAAGCAGTGCGGGAAGCGACTGCTTTGCTAACCCAGCAGGAAACGACTAAAGCCTATCTTCCGCCCAGTGGAACGCCGCATTTTCAGTCGGCAGTGGCCCGGCTGGTGCTAGGCAGCGAAAATAGTGTATTGGCATCTGGACGAGTCACTACCCTACAGAGTGTCGGTGGCAGTGGCGCGCTTCATGTTGGCGCAAGGCTGATCGCAACCAGCGCGCCAGATGCTGTGGTTTGGATCGGTAATCCTACGTGGGCTAACCATGCTCACCTATTGGGCAGTGCGGGTGTGCGGCTCAAGGAATATCCATACTACGATTCTACGACACATTCCCTAGATTTTGATGGTCTCTGCAAAGCGCTTGCAACGGCCTCCGCCGGCGATGTGGTTCTACTCCATGGTTGTTGTCACAACCCGTCCGGGGCAGATCTTTCATTGTCTCAATGGCATACACTGACCGAGCTCGTGTCGAATCGAAAGTTGGTTCCTTTTATCGATATTGCCTACCTCGGATTAGGAATGGGTATTGATGAAGATGCTGCCGGATTACGGCATATGGCGGAAAACGTTCCAGAAATGCTGATCGCGGTGTCGTTTTCCAAGAATTTTGGTCTCTATCGCGAGCGCGCCGGTGCCCTCATAGCGGTGACAGAAAAACCATCGACAGCAAAAGTTGTTGCCTCTCACCTGGGGAGTATCGCACGAGGTGTATATTCTATGCCTCCGGCCCATGGTTGTGCGCTGGTTGAGACCATTCTTCACAGTAACGAGCTCACCAGCCTTTGGCAAAGAGAGCTGGGCGATATGCGTGAACGCATTAATGGGTTGCGCAGCTCCCTGGCCGCGTCATTGGGTACTGCGACAAACAAACGCGACTTTACCTATCTGGAAGACAGGTTAGGTATGTTTTGTTACTTAGGCTTACCGGTTGATGCGGTAACTCGATTGCGTAAAGAGCATGCCATCTATATGGTCGATTCCAGCCGAATCAACGTCGCAGGAATAAACCAACATAATCTACCGCGGCTTGTTGAAGCGTTGGTAGCTGTCTTGTAGTGCGGAGGTATCGCAAATGACATATCAGAATCTGATTGATAACTTGCCATCCCACCTTCGCCTCTTTGTCAAAGAACAGGATTACGCACAGTATTCACCGAAAGATCATACGGCCTGGCGATTTCTCATGCGGATGTTGACCCGGCAGTTATCGCAGTCGGCGCACCCAGTTTATCTCGAAGGTATGGAAAAAACGGGCATCACGTTAGATCGTATCCCTACGATCGAAGGGATGAACGAAAAGCTTTCGCAGCTTGGTTGGGCAGCTGTCGTGGTCGACGGATTTATTCCCCCTGCCATTTTCATGGAGTTCCAGGCGCGACGAATTTTGCCCATCGCGCAAGATATGCGCTCAGCCGAGCATCTGTTGTATACGCCAGCCCCTGATATCGTGCACGAAGCAGCAGGTCATGCTCCATTTATAGTCGATGATGACTACGCTGAGTATCTGCAGTCATTTGGCGAGATAGGGATGAAAGCGTTGGCAACCAAGGCAGATTACGAGGTCTATGAAGCCATCCGACACCTTTCTATAGTCAAGGAGTCACCTTCAGCGACGAGCGCAGATATTAAAGATGCAGAGCAACGGCTAGAGAAGAGCTTGGCCGAAAAGGGTGAGCCTTCCGAAGCGGCCTTACTATCCCGATTGCATTGGTGGACGGTTGAATATGGTTTGGTGGGCAAGCCTGAGCAATATCATTTGTTTGGAGCCGGATTGTTGTCGTCACTCGGTGAAAGCGCTAGCTGCCTCGATGATCAGCGCGTGCGCAAAGTGCCTTTAACGGTAGACTGTATCAACACGGACTACGATATTACCTCGCAGCAGCCTCAGTTATTCGTCACCTCAAGTTGTCGCCATCTCTCTCAAGTGCTGGATCAGTTCAGTCAGGGAATGGCCTTTCGCCAGGGTGGTTCGGCCGCCTTGCGCAAAGCAATTGCCTCAGAATCGGTGGCCACAGCTGAGTATTCATCAGGCCTGCAGGTTAGCGGTAGAGTGCATAATATCCTTACCGATGCAATGGATAACCCTATCTATCTGTCTACTCAAGGGCCTACTCAGCTTTCACATCGGGGAAGCGAGATTGAAGGGCAGGGTCTTGAAGAGCATCCGGAGGGGTTTGGTTCACCGATAGGAAAAGTGCAGAACCTTACGCACTGCCTGTCAGATTATACGGTGGACGAACTGGCCGAAAAGGGCATAAAGCGTGGCAGGGCTGTTCGCCTAAACTTTGTATCTGGAATTACAGTTTCTGGTGTTCTGGAGCATATTGAGCGCCGCAACCATAGGAATGTTCTGTTTAGCTTTTCACATTGCACGGTGAACAACGCTCAGGGTGAGGTACTGTTTGAGCCGTCTTGGGGGCGCTACGATATGGCTATCGGGGAGCGGATCGCGTCTGTGTCTGGCGGTGCGGCTGATCGTGAGCGTTATCCGTTGTATTCCAAGCCATCAATCGAAAGCACACCAAACGGTACTCAGAAAGATGAGGACGTCGCGTTAATGACTATTTATGATCAGTTGAACATATGGTCGGATAGCCCCGCTGATGATGACTTATCGAGGCTTTACGGTCAGCTAAAGGCTTTTCCTAAGGAGTGGCTTGCACGCTGTGAGTTACTTTGTCTGCTCGGTAGTCAGCATCATCTGACGGCTGCATTGGTGGCTGAGCTAGAGCCTTTTAAGTCAGACGATGGTCAGCCGGGAGTGATTGTTAGCCGGGTGCTTGATGAGTTTGGTAACGGCCAGATAAGTAAAAAAGTTTCGTAGAGGAGGTCACTGATGTCGATGGTGTTATATGGATACTGGCGTTCGTCGGCAGCATACCGGGTTCGGATTGCGTTAAACTTAAAAGGACTAAACTACCAGACAAAACATGTCTCTCTGATCGATGGAGATCAGCGCAGTGTAGAATTCCTTGAGATTAACGCGCAGGGTTTAGTGCCTGTCTTGTTTGATGGAAATGCACACATTAGTCAGTCGCTCGCCATCCTAGAATACCTTGAGGACATGTATACTGAGGTACCACTTCTACCAGCTGATCCGTGTAACCGAGCAACGGTTCGACAGATCGCCCAGTTGATCGCCTGTGACATTCATCCGTTGTGCAACTTGCGTGTACTTAATTATCTAAAAGAGACGCTGGGGGCAGATGAAGACGCTAAACTTCAATGGTATAGACACTGGGTTAGGGAAGGGCTTACCGCCTTGGAAAAACGTGTTTCAGAGACTCACGGTAAATTCTGTGTGGGTGATATGCCTACGTTTGCTGACGCTTGCCTGATTCCTCAGCTATATAACGCAGAACGATTTGACGTGCCGGATGAGAACTGGCCTACCTTGCGCGAAATTGCCCGGCACTGTAACCAACATCCGGCGTTTGCTGATGCCCATCCGGATTCTAACCGTGAAGCGTAGAATCCCTATTTGTTTTTAAAACCTTCCGTTAATAACGCCAGCGGCCTTCAAGATAAATGGTTTTGGTGGGTTCTATCGTTGCACGATAGCCGCCGGCATCGAGCGCGGAAGGTGAACCAATACCAATTGTTGTTTCATCTGTGAGGTTCTTACCGACGAGAGCAACACTCCAAGTCTCTTCTTCCGAGCTAAGCCCGATGCGGGCGTTAATTTTGTTTACTGCGTCCTGGATACCCCGTGGGTCCAGATCGCCCGAGGTGAAATGCTCACCCTTGTAGCTCACATCAACACCGAGTTCTAAAACCAGCGCGTTAAACAGCGGTTGCGTATATGTGCCGGACAGGCTGGCAGTCCACTCCGGGGTGTGTTGGTTCTCTCTGCCGGTAAGGTCGCAGGTGCCTGCGTCGGGGTCTTCATTTGGTGCGCCTTCGTAGCAAGGGCCGTCTACGTAGTCGAGCCACTCAAAGTCGAGGTAAGCGAGTGAGCCGCTAAGCATGAATTTCTCGGTTAGCAACCAGCGTCCATCTAGCTCTATACCCTGGGTCAACGCGCTACCGGCATTGGTTACGGTGAAGCCGGCAACGCCGTCAAACACACTTACCTGCATGTCTTCATATTCCACACGATAAATCGCCACATTTAGTTCGGCAGCGCCATCTGCCAGACGCATTTTGGAGCCTATCTCCACAGCATCGGCCATCTCGTCTTCAAACTCGAAGTTGGTCCCACCGCCATTGGGGCCCATGCCGTCGTTGTTATTGCGGGCGTCGTAGCTCCCCGATTTGGCGCCACGGGTAAAGCCTGCATAGAGCATGATGTCGTCAGTCGCGTCCCACTGGATATTAACTGAAGGCAGCGTAACGGCTACGTCTCGCTCGCTGCTCAGTGTGTGTTTGTTAATAAGTAGGGCATTAAGGATTGCAGCAGTCGCTGGGTCGGCATCGTTTTTAGTACCAGATTGGTAAACATTAAAATCCCGGAAGCCGGTTTTTTCTTCAACTACGTGACGAACACCGAGAGTTGTACGTAGCGTTGGTAGCCAATTGAGTGTCACCTGCGCAAAGGCTGACCATGCATCACTGTCTATGCTGAAATCTCGCTCAAGGTCGGCTTTAACGTTTTCCAGTGTATTGATGGGGCAAAGCCCAGAATCCTGCAGCGCGCCGTTTCTGACATTCAGAGGCGCCGATTCATCAAACTGCAATTCGCTGGTTTGATAAAATGCGCCCACGATGTAGTCAGCGAAATTGCCCGTGGCTGAAGCAAAACGGATTTCCTGGCTGAATTGGTCGTAATCTTCTGCGCCAAGTAGTGGGACGGTATCAAAGCTGCTTGAATCAGCATCAAAAAGATCTACCGATTCGAATCCAGACCAACCGCTGGTAAGGCTAAGCGTGCCGGGTTCGAAATTCATATCGACATTGAGTGTGTAGTTGTAGGTGTCGATCTCGGCGTATTCTTCGGCATCTGTATTCTTTACCCGGTTTAGCACAATATCTTCGCCGCTACAGCCTGTCAGGGCGCTGGCATGGGTGAACTCAAAAGTGCGGCCGTTTTGCTCGCGTTCAGATTTTTCGAGTTTCAGGTAAGCGTCCATCCAATCCAGCGGATGGTAGCCAAAGGTCAGCCTAAGCGCTTTTTCATCTACTTCGGGTTCAAGACGTTTAACACCCTCATTGTAGAGATAGCCATCTTCTTGACGCATGCGGCCGGCAATGCGTACGCCAAAATTGTCGGTAATGGGCGTCGAAACCATGGCGGAAAATTCTTTGATGTCATTGTCGCGCCCGCTTGGTACCCCCGTCAGACCGCTAACCATGGCTTCCAGCTCTTCGCCGGGTTTGGCCGAGACAATGCTCAATGCACCAGCAATGGCGTTTTTGCCAAACAAAATAGATTGTGGCCCGCGCAGCACCTCCACCCTCTCTATATCCAAAAAAGCCGCTCGGGTCTGGTGAGGGCGGCCGAGATGAATGCCATCGGCAAAGATACCCACCGACAATTCAAAGCCCTGGTTAGAGCCCGAACCTACACCACGCATATAAACATTGGGTATGAGTCCACCGGGAACAAGTTTGAAATTTGGGGTGTATTCCGACAGGTCGGCCAAATTGCTGATGCCCGCTTTGGTTATCTTGTCGCCGGTTACTGCGGTGACAGACACGGGGACATCGCTAAGTGATTCCGCGCGCTTCTGGGCTGTGACTACAATTTCTTCGAGGACCGGTTTTGCCTGCACAGAAGATGCAAGAACCAACGGGGAAAGAGAAAGTGCAAGCGATCGACGCAGCCAGCGGGATTGCGCAGTCATAGTGATACACCTTGAATTGTTATTATTGGTAATTGCCCTAACGTGGGCGTTTAGGAGTTTTTTACTCTTATTTACGATGGTTGTCCACGCTTTAACCGCTAGCACTAGAGTGTTTGGCCTTCTGGCCAATCTTTAAACAAGACGCAAAATCCGTACTGCTATCAACGTGATAGCCGTATTTAGAGGGCGGTTAGGGTCAGCGGAAAACTTGCCTTGGCGCAGTTTGAGGGCGCCCGCGCAGCCCAGTTGTGAAACACACTGGTTTATTATTATAATCGGTGGTCTTGTAGACAGAGCCGTACTGCCCATGTCCCGATTCAAGCTCAGTATTCTTAGCGTCAGCGTAGTTGCGCTGATAGCCGTTGGCGCGGTGTTGTGGAACTTTCTTATGCCCTCAGCGGGGCCGACGGTGACACTTCCCGGTATCAGCTATTCCGTCGCCGAATCCAGTGTGGGCGTGCTGCTGGACTCATCAGATACACGTGATGTGTTGGAAACCCATATTCCAGGCATTGCTGATATTCGTCAGTTGTCGGTTGCGCGCCCGCTAACACTGCCGGATATCCAGCCTTATTATCCTGAGATGATTACCGATGAACGTTTGGCTGCGCTGGATCTAGCGCTAGGTGACATTGAGGGCTCAAGCGTGGTGGTCTACACCACAAGTTCTACGCTAGTGGGGGTGTTGCTTGATGATCCAGAAGCCATTGCCATCGTTGATAAGTATCTGCCGGGATTTTCCACCAACCCTGATATTGACCAAGGTCGCGGCTTTACCCTCTCCTTTATGCAAAAATTTGATCGCAAAACGATTACTGATGAAAAGCTGGCCAGTATGGACGCCGAGTTTGAGGCGCTGGCTAAACAGAGGGCCGGGTTATGAGCTCAATAAAATTTAAGGTTAACGGCGAGTCGCAGTCTGTTGATATAGATCCGAGTACACCACTGCTGTGGACACTGCGGGACCACCTCAAAAAAACAGGGACCAAATTCGGTTGCGGCGTAGGGCAGTGCGGAGCCTGCACAGTTCATTTCAATGGTGTTGCTACTCGATCCTGCCTGATACCGGTTCAGTCGGTAGAGGGTGCTGAAATTACGACGATAGAGGGGCTGTCGGAGTCTGGGGATCATGTTTTGCAAAAGCTTTGGGTGGAACTGAACGTCCCCCAGTGTGGCTACTGCCAGGCCGGGGTGTTGATGGCGGCCGCAGACTTGCTCAAGCGCAAGCCGAATCCAACAGACGAGGATATTGATAGCCACATTTCTAATATTTGCCGATGTGGAACCTATCCACGAATTCGGGCGGCGATTCATCGCGCGGCGAAGGAGATTCAGGCATGAACCAGGTTGTCTTGTCTCGTCGTAAATTTCTGATCTCTTCCGCCACCGTTGCAGGTGGTTTGTCGTTGCAATTGATACCCTCCGAACTGGCCGCCGCGCCCGCAGGAAAAGCGGCTCGCGAACTCTCGCCGTGGTTGACGATTCATGCGGATGACACCGTAGTAGTCACCGTACCCACTCCTGAGATTGGAAACGGCGCATCTACGCAACAAGCGATGAACATTGCAGAAGAACTGGAATGCGCTTGGGACATGGTGAGGGTCGAATTTGCGTCCTTTACGCGGGAATACAAACAACCGGGCAGTTATGCAGTTGGCCTCCAACCTTTTTTTGGCGGCCACAGCACCGACCATGACAGAATGCCCTACACCCTTCAGCTTGGAGCCAGCGCGAGAGAGAGACTGAAACTTGCGGCCGCCAAACGTTGGGGCGTACCCCCCAGCGACATTGAGGCGCGCAACAGCGTGCTTACGCACACTGTTACTGGGCGAACCTTGCGCTTTGGTGACGTAGCGGCGGAGGCCGCCTCCGTAGAGCTGACGCAAGAGCCAGCTCTTAAAGCGCAAAGTGAGTGGCGTTTGCTGGGCAAAAAACAGCCGCATAAGTTACAAGTGCCGGCGGTTGTAGATGGCAGTGCAATTTTTGGTGTAGATGTGACACTGCCTGGAATGGTGTATGCGGCCTTGCTGCAGGCACCGGTGCATGGCGGTTTGCTGAAAAGCCATGATGCTGACGCCGTAATGAACATGCCGGGTGTGCGTGCGGTCGTCGTGATCGATCCGTCTAAAACTCCCGGTTCGCCGGTGCAAGCCGATGCCACCTTTGGCCTGGAAGGCTCGGAATTACGCAGCGGTGTCGCGGTTATTGCTGACCACTATTGGCAGGCAAAGAAAGCACTGGATGCTTTGCCGGTGGAGTGGGAGCTCGGGCTCGGGCAGTTTTGGGAATCGAATGAAAAGATTCGTGATCGCCAGCATCAGGTATTAGATAAGTGGGCCGGAACGCCGCTGACTAAAGCGGGCGACGTTGAGAAATTTGAGGCGGCTAAAACCGTCGAGGCGACCTATAGCATTCCATTTTGTGAGCACGCCACGATGGAACCGCTTAATGGCACGGCAAAGTACACGGCAGACTCGCTGGAACTATGGCATCCAACCCAGGATATGCAGCAGGCCTTTTGGGTGGCGGCAGATGAAAGCGGGGTGCATCCAGACAAAATCGATATCCACCAGACCTTGGTAGGCGGCGGATTTGGTCGACGCGTTATCGGCGATGATGTGCGTACGGTGGTCGCCATTGCCAAACAGTACCCGGGCGTGCCGGTAAAAGTTATCTGGTCGCGCGAAGAAACTACGCGCCAAGGCACTTACCGAACATCCTTAGCTGCGCGTTTTAAAGCCGGTTTGGATGAGAACGGCACATTGCAGGCATTGCAGGGCGAAACCTGCTTCAGCGGCATGGCATTGAATATTGGCTACACCGACATGCCATACGCAGCTGCAGGCAACATACCCAATGTACGGCTGGCCACCAGTAGTCTGCCTATGCATATCATGACAGGAGCATATCGCGCACCTTGCTACAATGCTCATGCATTCACCGTTGAAACCTTTATCGATGAGTGCGCAGTCGCTGGCGGTATCGATCCACTGGACTATCGATTGAATTTGCTTTCCGGCTGGGATCCTGCGTGGGCAAACTGCTTGAAAGTGGCAGCCGAAAAAGCAGATTGGGGTAGGCCATTACCGAAGGGGCAAGGACGTGGCATAGCGATAAGTAATTGGCCGCACTCCGGTAAGCCGCAGGCTGGCGCCACTGTTTGTGCGGTCGCCCACGTCGAAGTAAGCCAGTCCGGCGAGCTGAAGATTCACCGTATTGATTTCACATTTGACTGCGGTCGCATCGTTAACCGAGATGCCGTCCTTGCACAACTTGAGGGTGGTATTATCTTCGGGTTGAATATGAGCCTCAACGAAGGCCTGACGATTGAAAACGGGGCGGTCATTGAAGGTAACTTTGACAGTTACCCCATGCTCAAGATGTCAGATATTCCTGATATTCGAGTTCACTTTGAGGCTCTCTCTGGTCACGACCGTTTTGCGATTATTGGTGAGGCGCCAGTGGGCCCAATAGGCCCAGCGATTGGCAATGCCATATACCAAGCCATCGGTAAGCGGGTGCGCACCACGCCGTTTAGAACCCACGATTTGCGTTGGAGCTGATCGCTGTACGTTGTCGACGATATCAGCACGGTCTGTCGGAATTAAAAACGCATTGCTGATCATCTTCTGGTATTTTTCAGAATTGGTGATTCAGGCTGCGTCCGGCCTCCTATTCGGGGATGCGTTTCAAAACGTGAACGGCGTTTAACCGTGCCGGCCAACGTCGTCTGAGTGTGTAGGGCTCGTCTCGAGTCACATCGGTGGAATCGATATGCAGCGTATTGAATCAGAAAGAGCATTAAGAGACTTACTTGGCCAGCCGCACGATCTCGTCAAACAAAAAATTTCTGAAGCGTTAACTGAGGAAGCGCTGGATTTTATTGGTAAAAGCCCCTTGCTGTTTCTAGCTACTACCGGGATAGGCGGAAACGTGACCGTATCGCCGAAGGGTGATGCTGACGGATTTGTCCGTGTTGTCGACAATCGTACGCTGATCATTCCAGAGCGACCAGGAAACAAGTTGCTTCATGGCCTTATTAATATCCTTGAGACCGGTAGTATTGGTTTGTTATTCATTGTGCCAGGGACCGAGGAAACACTTCGTGTCAACGGCAAAGCGAGGCTGTACCAGGACGAAGATCTTTGCAAGGAGATGGCCGCGAATGGGAAGTCGGCGTTGCTGCTCATTCAGGTTGAGGTAACAGAGTGTTTTTTTCATTGTGCCAAAGCGTTTAAACGCAGCAAAGCTTGGCAATCTGAGAGCTGGCGCGATCCACTGAAAATAAATTTTGGCAAGCAGATCGCAAGAAACGCAGCGCATGGCAGAGTCGGGCGAGCGGCCATTGCAATGGCTGTGGACGCCGCAATAAAAGCAGACTATAAAAAGAACTTGTAACTGCCGCTTACTGCCTGCTTTCTATCTCGTGCTTAGCATAGGCCGGCTATGTCTCGGGAAATTGTGCAATTCCAATCAGACGAGCATCATCCGTCGCCTTCAGCTAACGCATCGCCTGATTTTTTGTGCACGCGGCTGGCGATAATCAATACCAGCGCCGGCATCAACATCCACCCGCCGTACACCAGTACAGTGAACAAGGCCATACTGCCCAGTGTGCTGGTAGCCGCGTTGGCTGCGGGAAACAGCGAGGCAATAATCAGCACCGCGAGGTTCACATTGCGCACCGTTAGCTCCATATCAATGGCCACGATATCGGGCCGCGGTGCGCGCATCAGCCAGGGCACAACCAAGCCTGCAGCAAGCAGGGATATGGTAAAGCCGGTGACGACCAGAACATTCCCCAATCCAAAGGCTGCCCAGTCGAGCCTGCCGGAAGTCGACGCACCCAGAATGATGACTATGATCAGCGCCAAGCTTGCTCGTATCGACCATTTTGCAATCTGAGCTGACAGCGTTGGTAGCAGCCTGAGTGTCAGCATGCCCAGCGCCAGTGGTCCTAGAATTGAAAAGAATATTTCAGCGGCGATCCGCGCTGCCGGCAGTCGAAAATCTGCAGGTACATAGTCGGTGATCAGCAGCTTCAGGATAATGGGCACGGTGACCAGACAGGCGACAGTTGTCACTGCAGTTATGGCGATCGACAACGCGATATTGCCCCTGGCAAAGTGGGTGTAGATGTTTGACGTTGTGCCACCGGGTATCGCTGCGAGTATGGCGATACCGACCGCAACGCCAGGCTGCAAATTGAATATTGCCAAAAACAGCACGGCGATGAGCGGAACCATCAATAACTGCAGGCTGATGCCCGTCGCGAAAGCGCGAGGGGTTCTGGCAACGTTGATGAAGTCGACGACGCGCAGGGTGGCACCCATACCGAACATGGCCAGCAACAGTTGAGTGAAGGCGATCCAGTATTCGTATTTGAGGTAGAGTTCAGTCATTGCGAGGTCAGGTGCCTATTGTTCTAGTTCGGTGGCAGAAAAGGCTTTCGCAATATCCTCATCGCTTAGGCGATAGATTCCCTTCTGATAGTTGCGTGCATTGCGAATATAGAAGGCGGCGTTGATCCGGTTGGCTTCGCTGTTGTCTTTGCTGCCCACCTGTTTGGCGGGAACGCCAGCAATAATCGCATTGTCTGGAAACTCGCTGCCTTCGGTGAGGATAGCTTGTCCGGCGACAATACAGTTGTTGCCAATTTTTACGCCGTCCATAACGGTGGCGTTTATCCCAATCAAGCAGTTATCGCCGATCTCGCAGCCATGCAGGGTAACATGGTGCGTTATAGAACAGTATTTACCGACACGCGTCGGTGTAAGCGTGCCGACATGGATCATCACAAAATCCTGAATGTTGGTACCTTCACCAATATGTATATCGTGCACTTCTGCCCGCATAACGGCGTTTGGCCAGACTGAAACATCCTTTTCCAACGTGATTTTGCCGAATAAGCGTGCGCTGTCATCAATGTAGGCAGGTTGATTAAGCACGATGTCGGGGCCGAATTGGGGCATGAAATTATCCTTTCTGGGTACAAAACACTCGATTGTGGCACAAGTCTCGCGTGCCAACGTCGCTATCGGTATCATCCACGTCTTTTGATCATAAGCAACCCATGGCGCATACCTCCCGCACTGAACTGAAATCGCTGTTGTCGCTGGCGCTGCCCATTCTTGGGGGGCAGCTGGCACAAACCGCGAATGGCTTTGTCGACACAGTGATGGCAGGGCGGGTCAGTGCGAATGATCTGGCGGCTGTGGCGGTGGGTGCCAGCGTTTGGGTGCCGCTTTACCTGTTTATGACCGGGGTTTTGATGAGTGCCACACCCATTCTGTCTCGGCATATGGGTGGCAGTCAGCACGAGCGTATCAATCCGTTGGCGCAGCAGTCTCTTTGGTTGTCTTTGGTGCTGGGACTACTGGGCGCGCTAGTGCTGCGCAGCATGGCGCCAGTATTGCAGTTGATGGATGTGGATATGGCGATCCGTCCGCTGGTGGCCGCCTATCTCGATGCGCTCAGCTGGGGAATGCCTGGTGCGGCATTGTGGCTCGCCTTGCGCGGCTATACCGAGGCCATGTCTCACACACGGCCGGTTTTCTGGATCAGTGTGATTGGCCTGCTGATCAATATTCCGTGCAACTATGTTCTGATCTACGGAAAGTTGGGCTTTCCCGCGATGGGCGGTGTTGGCTGTGGCTGGGCAACAACCTTGGTGCTGTGGCTGATGGCGTTGATGATGGGCACTTATATTGCTTTGAATTCAGTGTACGAAGGGGTGCGGATGCGGCTCAGCGAGCGCCACTGGGAGCCAGAGAATCTGCTGTATATGTTGCGGCTGGGTTTGCCAGTAGGGCTGTCCATCTTTTTCGAAGTGAGCATCTTTTCGGTGATTGCGCTGTTTATCAGTCAGCTCGGTGCAGAAACCGTAGCCGGTCATCAGATAGCGCTGAATTTTACGGCGCTGATATTTATGGTGCCCCTGAGCTTTTCTTTGGCGACAACGGTACGGGTTGGCAGCGCCCGGGGGCGCGGTGACGCAGACGGGTTGAAGCTTGCGGTGCGTACGTCGCTACAGGTGAGCATACTGATTGGTGTGGTTGCCTCGGTTGCGTTGTTGGTGGGCCGACACTGGATTCCGGTTATCTATACCGACAACGATACGGTGCGCAATCTGGCCGCCTACCTGCTTATTTTTGCGGCCTTGTATCAGGTGTCTGATGCTTTGCAGGTGTGGGCCAGCGGTTGCTTGCGGGGTTTTGAAGATACGGCTTGGCCCATGCTGTTTACCTTGCTCTCCTATTGGGGTTTGGGGCTGCCGGTCGGCTATGTGCTGGGTATGACGGATATTCTGGTCCCGGCCATGGGGCCGAGTGGTTTCTGGATTGGGCTGGTGGCAGGTCTGAGTTGTGCGGCAGTTTTGCTGGGCGCTCGGCTTGGCTGGCGCCTGAAAGCCGCTTCTGCCGTAGCTTAAATTGCCGCGCGCGAGCCACCGCAGTATCTACCCAGTCCTCGAATCCATACCAAAACCAACTCTCTCAATTGAAATAGAGGTGCTTTTTCAGCGTTTTCAAGGCGCTTGACAGCAACTGGTTGACTGGTAGGATAAGTGACCACTCTGCGCTTCGTGATGCGTTTGCGTGTGACAGATAAAAAATCTCATGCGGTCAGGAGCTGCGCTCATGTTCCAGGAAGTCAACAAACGCTCAATTTCGGATGAGGTTTACGACCAGCTGTGCAGCCGCATCGTGAGTCAGGAGCTGAAAGCCGGCGAAGAGCTGCCTTCAGAAAGGTTGCTATCCGAAATGCTGGGCGTTAGTCGCAATGCGGTGCGAGAAGCGATCAAGCGGCTTCAGCAGGCAAGGTTGGTCGATGTGAAGCATGGTGGTTTAACCACAGTTCTCGATTACCGCTCTGAGGCGGGGGCTGACCTTCTGCCGAGCCTGCTATTCGATAGGCACAGTCAGATCCAGGTAGATGTGGCTCGCAGCATTGTTCGCATGCGACAAGTGCTGTCGCCCGAGATTGCTGCAGACGCGGCCACGCAGTGTAAACCGGAAATAGCTGATCGACTGGACGGCGTGATTGATCAAATGCGAACCGTCGAGGGATCCACAGAATTACAGCGACTGGCTTTCCTCTTCTGGGAAATCCTGGTCGAGGGCAGCGGCAACATCGCTTACCGTCTCGCCTTCAACTCATTGCGCAAAACCTACGAGCCACTCTGGGGGCTTTTGACGCAGATGTTATCGGCTCAACAACAAAAGCTGGAAACATTCCATGCGCTCGCAGTGGCGGTGCGTGAGGGTCATCGAGATGAAGCGGCTCGCTGTGCGCGGGAATACATCGACGAAAGTAGTGCAGCAATCTACGAATTTCTGGACTTGTATGAAAGCAATACTCAGAACAGTCCGAACAAGCCTAGTGGAGAACAAACAACGTGAATCCCGCCAGCCCAAACGACCAGAGCGCTGAACACCCTAACCCGAAGACCGCCCGAGAGTTTATTAAGGCGTTCTACGGGCATTTGAGCCCTCGAATTCTTACGGTTCTTGTGCTTGGCCTAGTTGGCCTGCGCATTTACCTTGGTAACTGGACCTACGCCGACTGGATTGCGCCACTGGCTATTCTAGCGTTCTGGCCGATACTGGAGTGGTTGATTCATGTGCGTTTGCTGCACATGAAACCCTTCACGCTCTTTGGTAAGACCTTCGATCTTAGTGTTGGTCGAACGCACCGCGCCCACCATGCTAACCCCGCGGATCTAAGCGATATCACCATTAACAAAGAGGTATTTCCAACGGTTGTGCCTCTACTGTTTGTGTTGGCGTATTGGCTGTTTCCAACAGTGGAGCTGGCAACTGGGGCTCTGGCGGCATTCTTCGTGCTGTCTCTTCATTACGAATTTTGTCACTTCATCGGTCATACTGCCTGGTGTCCGCCGATTAACTATTACCGCCGGCGTCAGCGCATGCACCGACTGCATCACTACCGAGATGAAACACTGTGGTGGGGGGTATCGACCGGTTTGGGAGACCTACTGCTCGGCACCGCACCCGATATCAAGTCAGTCGAGAAGTCACCGACGGTTCATAACGTTCACGGTTTGCTGCGCTGAACCCATAAGTTAAGCTGACATGCGCACGCCGTAGCTCTTCGCAGCTGCAGCTATTACTGGCGTGGTCGTCGCACTCATTGCAAGCGCGACCACGACATTTTCAACCGGACACAGAGAAAACCATGCTGCAAGCATCATTTCAGGTATTACGCGCACTGCATGAGCAGGCGTCTTTTCGCGCTGTTCGCAGCCTGACGGCAACAACGGTTTGTGCGGCAGCGATGTTCACAGCGACCCACGCAGTTGCGCAAGAGGGACCATCTAGAGCATCTGCGGATGAGGCATCTTCCAGCAAGGCCAAAGTCTCATCAGAAAATGCATCCAAACAAGCTCGTCGGCCACGCGAACGCCCGGCGCTCGAAGAAATTGTGGTCACGGCACAAAAGCGTGAAGAAGATGTCCAGTCGGTACCTTTGTCTATCACTGCCATAGGCGGCGACGACATCGCCGAAAAAAATATGGGAGATATGAACGAAGTCGCGAACTACGTGCCCAATCTGGATGTTTTAGCCACGCCGTCGTTTCCCAGTATCTACATGCGCGGTCTGGGCTCCAGCTACAATCGTGGCTTTGAACAGTCGGTGGCCCTGTTGATCGACGAGGTGTACTACGGACGGGCATCCTACATCAATCAGGCACTGCTTGATCTCGACACCATCGAAGTTATGCGTGGCCCTCAGGGCACGCTGTTTGGCAAAAATGCCTCCGCAGGTGCCATACATTTCCGTACGGCCATGCCTGAACAGGAGTTCGGCTTGAAAGGCGACGTGTTGCTGGGCGACCGTGATCAGCAACGTTATCGATTGGTCGCTACCGGGCCGGTAACCGATAGGCTCACCTGGCGGGCCGCGTTGATGAGTCAAACGCGCGACGGCAGTGTGTACAACACTACAATCGGCATCGACGAAGAAAATATCGACAATCAGGCTGGGCGACTGCGTTTGGAGTGGGCGGCTCGGGATGATCTTACGCTCGGCCTGACCTTGAACGCCACGCTTATGGGGCAGCATGGTGAGGGCAGCCAAGTGATTCGTGCCCGTCCCCGCCATTTAGCGGCGATGCAGGTGTTCGACGCGCAAACATCGGCGGACCCTTACGACGAACTGACCGCCAAGAATGAGCAGGGGCGCGTCGTTCGCGACGCCTACGATGCTACGATCAAAGCAGAATGGATTTTCGGAGATGAATACACACTAACCAGTATCTCCAATTACTCTTGGCTTGACGAAGAAGTGCGGATGGACGCCGACTTCTCCCCAATTCCATTTCTCATCCTGGACAATAATGAGGAACTTCGTCAGTACAGCCAAGAATTGCGAGTGACTTCGCCTCCGGGGGCGTTTGAGTTTGTCGCGGGGCTGTTTTACATGAAGGCCGATATACAAGCCGACTACAACATTCGGCAATTTCTCGAACTATCCGAACTGCTGCTGGTAACTGGCGAAGGCGAACGTATGGCCTGTTTGCGATCCTCCAACCCCGGGGAATGCCAAGATCAGGTGCTGAACAATGCAGAAGCGGGGCGATTGGCGGGCCAAACAATTCAGGACCGACAGCAGGCGGAAGGTGGACCTGCACCTGTCGAAACAGCATTGACGCGCTTTGAGCAAGTCACCGACAGCATCGCATTGTTTGGGCAGGCGACCTGGCATTTCGCCGAACGCTGGTCGGCGACGCTGGGTGGCCGACTGAACTACGAAAATAAAACGCTATACACTGCCCATACACTGGTCAATAACCGAACTGGTGGCCGTGGTAATGCCTTCTTATCCGGTTCGAGTTGTGACGGCCGGTTGCTAACTGGTGGTGGGTACTGTCTGGGCGACAACCCCGACGGCGCGACCATTTTCCCGTTCATCATTGCGGGTGACACGCAGTTCGACGCTCAGCGCGAGCGAAGCAGCGTGGACTTTTCGCCAAAAGCCTCAGTGCAATACGACTTTACCGATTCGGCGATGGCGTACCTGACGGTTGCCCAAGGCTATAAATCTGGTGGCTATACGGGCCAGCCGGTGAACCCGGACAACCTGGAGTTCGACGCCGAGACTGCGCTGACCTATGAGGTTGGCGCCAAGTCAGAATGGCTGGGCGGTGCGGCACGTTTGAACGCATCCTTGTTTTACACGGATTTCAAAGATCTTCAGGTATCCACCTTTAATGGTGTTGGTTATGTCGTGGAAAACGCCGCATCAGCAACCATCTACGGCATCGAGTACGAAGCCATGCTGATGACGCCTTATTCGATTCTAATTGGCCTGAACGGTGCTCTGACCGAATCAGAGTATTCCAGCTTTCCTCGAGCAGCTTGCACGGCGGAAAATACTAACCCGCCACCGTGCGATCTTACTGGCCGCCGCCTGCGCCTTGTGCCGGAATTAAAAACCACCTTCACTCTCGGTTGGCAGGGTGGGGTGTTAGATTGGCCCTTTCTTACCCATGCGGGCATGACGGCGAGCTACACGACGGAGGTCGCGCTGGCAACAGATCTCGATCCGATTGATGTTCGCGTTCCCGGCACGACCTATGGTTTGCAAGCGGGTATCAAAGCGCATGATGACAGCTGGCATATCACCTTGTTCGGCGACAATGTCACAAGCCGGGAATCGCTGGCGGCAGCTCAGGATTCTCCAGGGCTGCGTGGCACGCACTTCGGTGGTGTATACCCCTCAGCCAGCTACGAAATTGAGCTTGGGTTCCGATTTTGAGAGGCAGCTTGTTTCGCCTGCGGCTGTATTGCGCAACCTTCGCAAGCTATGCGCAGGTTCTAGCGCTGATGACGTCACCGGCTTGGGTTGGCAATACAGTAGGCTACGGGCAGCACCGTGAAGCACGATAACAAACAATCATCTTGGCTCAAGCTCCAGAAGCTGCATGTGTATTATCAAAGCAGCGGCTTCTACGATCTGGTGGGCGCTAACCTCCGCAAGGTGTTGCTTACCCTTGCGTTACTTGTGGCAGTTTTCTTGCTGGTGCGACCCTATGTGCAGATCTATCAGGACGAGCTGCTGATACTCATTCAGGAAAAATTGTCGCCGGTCAGAGTCTTTAGTCTGTTCTTCGTATCCGAGTCGATACTAGGCTTGATTCCGCCAGATCTATTCATGCTGTGGGCGAAGGCGCGATTTCCCGAGACGCCGTATCTAATGGTTGGTGTACTGGCCGGATTGTCGTATCTTGGCGGCATTGTGGCGTACGGCATGGGCAGAGGCATCGAGCATGCACCAAAAATTCACGCC
Source organism: Litorivivens sp. (assembly GCF_057445395.1). Classification (NCBI taxonomy): domain Bacteria; kingdom Pseudomonadati; phylum Pseudomonadota; class Gammaproteobacteria; genus Litorivivens; species Litorivivens sp. Next base: position 2,579 of record NZ_JBVBUV010000052.1, on the reverse strand, counting down.
ACTTTATCCGATCGCCACGCCGGCCATGTTCAATTTATCCGTAAATGGGGCGGCGTATTCATTTTAACTGCGGCCCTGCTGCCCATTCCGTACGCCATCGCTAGTACGGTTGCAGGCCTCGTAAAATTTCCATTCAAAACGTATCTGCTGTTTGGCTTGGCGCGCTTTCTGAGGTTCTACATATACGCAGCGGCGATTTTCAGCTGGTCAAAATGGCTTTGACTTCCTGCCCTCATCGAAAGTCATTGGACTTCAGTAGTGGATTTGGTATCGCTAGCGATTCTTTACGAGCGAGCCCATTTTATTGTGAAACCTCGTGGTGGAGGCAGAAACGAAAATTAATACTCAGAAGTTGTATCGAGTTTGTGGAAGGGGCGTCGAGGTCTGTAGGTCGTCGACCGATCAGTTGATTTAGTGCGCTCGCTTATGCCATGAGCGGCTACCTAGCCCTTTTAGACAATGTCGCTTGCCTGCTTATTGAAGTGTTCAGCCCCGTCATCTTTTGACTTCACCATACAAAGTGGGCATTCAATTGCTGTGGTGTGCAAGGCACACTTGGCGCAGAGTGGTCACTCGGACGATTCAATATGCCGTCATGAAAACCTCATAACGAACATTGGCTGTTAGCCATTCTCTGAACGCAGCGGTAGTTGTCGACTGCCGAGGCTATCTACTGGACTGAGAACTCCTTTACCTCCTCGATTGATCACGTGCGTATAAATTTCGGTGGTCTTTATATCGGAGTGCCCGAGCAACTCTTGAATGGTGCGAAGATCGTAGCCAGTTTCTAATAAATGGGTCGCAAAGCTGTGCCTGAAGCTGTGCGCACGAGCGGGTTTTCGGATTCCAGCGGCGCGAACAGCACGACGGATCTGTTTGCTTAGTGCGGTAGGATGCAAGTGGTGCCGCCGAAGTACGCCTGAGCGTGGGTCAGGCCCAATACGACTGGAAGGGAAAAGGAACTGCCATGCAGTCTCGCGTGCAGCTCTGGGATATTTACGAGCGAGCGCATCGGGGAGGTAGACATCACCATAGCCATCCTCAATATCTTGGGCGTGTAGACGTTCGACATTTTCGATTTGCCGCTGAAGTCCGGGAATAAGACTCTGAGGTAGCATTGTCGCTCTATCTTTATTGCCTTTCCCGGATCGGACAATGACGTTATTACTGCCGAAGTCGATATCTTTGATGCGTAAAGACAAAAGTTCTGCGCTACGCAGCCCTGTGCCGTACATCAACTCGACCATAAGTCGCGACATGCCATTAAGCTGAGAAAGTATTGCAGCAATTTCCTGGCGACTATAGACAACAGGAAGTCTTTTATTGGCGCGCGCAGGGGTAAAGGAAAGGTTATCCATGTCTAACCCGAGGAATCGCTTATATAGAAAAATGAGGGCATTTAATGCGATGCGTTGCGTATTGGCAGAACAATTTCGGTTAACGGAAACATGATTCAGGAAGGCCTCGACTTCTGAGGCCCCCAGGTCTTTTGGGTGCCGTCTGTCATGATAGCGAATGAATTGCTTAACCCAATGCACATAAGTTTGTTCTGTGCGGTAAGCTAGCCCTTCGGATCTGATTCGAAGGCGGAGCTGATCTAAAAATCGGGTCGGGTTTGAGGGAATGCTGTGGCGAACATCGTCCATAATATGCACCATTATGCGCTGTCTATATATACAGTATTATAGCAATAGGTTGTTGGTCGTTTTCAAGATCTGAAGCCTGAGTCTTTATAACATCCCTGCAGTCAGTGTAAGTCATTGATTTGACGGGAATTGAGTATATGATAGTGTGCTAATTGATTTAGCAGATAAACGCGACTTAGGCTGGTTTTGTCGGAATATGTGAAGACAAGAATCTAACTAAATAACTGAAATAAAATGAAAATAATAGATGGGACCTCTTTGAGAACGGATGTTATAAGGCCAAAGTGTTATAGAGCCACAGTCTCTATAATTCGCTGTTAGGCTACCTAGAGAGTAAGAGTAATGATTAATTGCCCACGCTGTAGCGAGAAAGGAATAACAATTTTTTCCAAGGCCATTTCCAATCCAGCCAGGCCAGCCAAATGCACACTCTGTAATCAGCTTTCCTACAAAGATGCAGGCGTCCTTCTGGCTAGGGTGATTTTTATCATCTTCTTCGGGTTTATCGGCTGGCTCGTATCAATAGTGCTTGGTTCAAATCTGCCTCTGTACATCGCTATTTTATTGTGGGCCTGTTATGAGGCCCTAATTATTTATAAGGTGCCTATGCATCCCACTGACATAGGGCAAGTAAAAACTGCACGTACAACATTATCAATAGTATTGGGTGCAATAACATTCGGGCGCTTTTCATGAGTGCGTTAATAATCTGCAAAAGTAGCCTAACAAACGCAGGCACCGGGACGCCATACTCTCCGCTCCGCTCCGAGTATGCCGCCCGTGCTGTGGGCGTTACAAGGCAATAGCGTGGAAGAAATAAATAGTCAGTTTGTCGCTTCTCAGCAGCTTGAAACTGCACTTCGCCTTTTTGAAGAAGGCGCAGATTTTATATCTGTAATTACATTGGCCGGCGCGGCAGAAGAGATCTTAGGT
>NZ_JBVBUV010000051.1:0-27823 GCF_057445395.1 Litorivivens sp. | reverse complement strand
ATGTATTTCGCTCGGTCATTCGCGATGTAGCCCTGAGCATGAAAGCCTACTACGAAAGTGGCGAGCCGACGACGCCAGAAAAACTGAAACAAATCAAAGCTGACCTCAAAGCGAAATAGCGTGGATGCCATGGATGCCCTGACTCTACTGAAGCAGCGAAACTCCGCAGCTAAGCTCACCGAGCCCGGTCCGGATGCGGAGCAGCTTACTACCCTTATTCAAGTGGGGATGCGCGCGCCTGATCACGCGCGTTTGACGCCCTGGCGTTTTCTGGTCATTGAAGGTGAGGCGCGCAATGCGCTGGGTAATCTGTTTGCCAAAGCGCTTGCACAGCGCAACCCCGAAGTTACAGAAGCCGAGCTGGAAAAGGCCAGGTCCAAAGCCTTGCGAGCCCCCTTGGTTATCGCTGTTGTGACCCGTTTTGTTGAGCATCCCAAAGTTCCAGTAATAGAGCAGCAGCTGTCTGCCGGTTGCGCAGCTTACGGCATATTGCTGGCGGCAGAAGCGATGGGCTTGGCCGGAATCTGGCGCACGGGAGCCAATGCTTTTGATCCCAATGTGCTTAAGGGTTTAGGGTTATCTGCCGGGGAATCGCTGGTCGGCTACCTGTACATTGGTACCCGCGAGGGGCGAGCCAAGCCCCTGCCAAACTATGACGCAGAGCAATTTGTGACTCGCTGGCCCGGCTGAATCAGCTGTAGTCAAGTATAAGGTATGCAGTTTGCGTTGGTCCCAGCGTTACTGAATTGAAAAAGAGGAACACACCCATGATCCCTACTTTCGAAACACTTTCCGTATCGATCGAAAACCACGTTGCTCACGTGCAACTGAACAGACCGGAGAAAGCGAATGCGATGAACCTGCCTATGTGGCAAGAGCTGCAGGTCTGCTTCGAGTATTTGTCTGACGCAGAGGACGCACGGGTTGTTGTGCTTAGCGGTGCAGGTAAGAATTTTTGCGCAGGTATTGATCTGGATATGTTTGCCGGCGTAGTGGGAGATGCCCAATCAGATCCTGCGCGTGCGGCAGAGCAGTTTAGGCAGACCATTTTGCGCCTGCAGGACAACCTCACGGCCATTGAAAAGTGTAGAAAGCCAGTCCTTGCGGCGATCCACGGAAACTGTGTTGGCGGCGGTATCGATATGGTTAGCTGCTGCGACATGCGTTACTGCGCAGAGGATGCTAAATTTTCCATCAAAGAAATCGATATTGGCATGACCGCAGACGTCGGCACGCTGCAGCGACTACCCCATATCGTACCGCAGGGTGTTGTGCGAGAGCTGGCGTATACCGGCCGTGACGTCAAAGCTGACGAAGCTCAGCGCATTGGTCTGGTTAACAACGTTTACCAGAGCCGCGAGGCGATGATGGCATCGGTGTTGGAAATTGCTGCTGACATTGCCAGCAAATCACCGTTGGCGATCCGTGGTACTAAGGAGATGCTGGTCTATACCCGCGATCACTCCGTGGCTGACGGGTTGAATTTTATCGCCACCTGGAATGCCGGCATGTTGAGTCAGGGTGATGTGATGAAGGCGCTGACCGCGCGGATGGAAGGCAAGGTGGCAGAGTTTGACAGCTAGGGTGGCCGTTCGCACCAATGTAACGCGGCAACGGTTTGATATGATTATTAACGTAAACACAGGGCGGTAGCAGGGTTGATAAAGCGCAAGCAGCTGACTATTTTCAGCACACCAGTAATAACGCAAATCATGCGGGCGGTGTCCTTTCTGGCGCTGAAGGTAACGGGTTGGCGAACAGTGGGAGAGCCGCCGCAACTGGATAAGTATGTGTTGATCGCGGCACCCCATACCAGTAACTGGGACTTTCTGGTGATGTTACCGGTAGTCTTGAAATACAAGCTGGATGTTCATTGGGTTGGAAAACACACGTTGTTTCCTTTTCCCATCGCTTGGTTCGTGAGATGGCTGGGAGGAATCCCGATCAATCGCACGGCGGTTGGCAACACCGTAGAACAGGCGGCTGATGCCTTTCGCCGCTCGGAAAAACTGGTATTGCTGATTGCACCGGAAGGTACCCGCGGCAAGGTAGATCGCTGGAAAGCGGGTTTTTACCATATTGCCACCCGAGTGGAATTGCCTATTCAACTGGCGTTTCTGGATACGAAGTCGAAAACGGTCGGTTTTGGACCTCTGGTACAGACTACCGGAGACTACGATGTCGATCTTGCGACGATCCGGGACTTTTACAGTGACAAGCAGGGCATTCGTCCTGAATTTGGCTGATCCCCGCACCCGCCCAGGAACGACCACTTTAAAATAAGATTTTCCTGAGGTAACGAATGCGTCAATTTATATGCGCTGTGCTGGGCATCAGCCTGGCAAGTACGCTGGTTTTCGGCACACCTGCCGAAACGACAATCCGCACAGCCACCGAACGGGTTGGCACCCAAGCCATCGCCGAGGGCGCACCCGAAAACTGGTTAAGCTACGGCAAGGATTATCACGAACAGCGTTATAGCGCGTTGACGCAGATAAATGACGAAAACGTGGGCAAGCTGGGTTTAGCCTGGGCGTTCGATACTGATTTTAATCGGGGCCTTGAAGCAACCCCCATTGTCGTTGACGGCGTGATGTTTGTCTCCGCCAACTGGAGTGTTGTACACGCGCTTGATGCTCGCACAGGCAAGGAACTTTGGCGCTTCGATCCTGAGGTGCCGCGCGAATGGGCGAAGATGGCCTGCTGCGATGTGGTAAACCGTGGAGTGGCGGTTTACCAGGGCAAAGTGTTTTTCGGAACCTTGGATGCAAGACTGATTGCGCTGGATGCAGCCACGGGCAAAAAGCTGTGGGAAGTGCAGGCGGCAGATACCAAGGAATACCCCTACACCATTACAGGCGCGCCCCGCGTCTTCAAAGATAAGGTCGTTATCGGAAACGGCGGCGCCGAATATGGCGTTCGCGGCTTTGTGTCCGCGTTTGATGTGAATAGCGGTGAAGAAGTCTGGCGTTTTTATACGGTTCCGGGCAACCCTGCCGATGGTTTCGAAAATGAAGCGATGAAACAGGCCGCTGAAACTTGGACCGGTGAATGGTGGAAAATGGGCGGTGGCGGCACCGTTTGGGATTCCATTGTTTATGACCCTGAACTGGATCAACTGTACCTGGGTGTAGGCAATGGCTCACCTTGGAACCACAAGGTCCGTAGTCCGGATGGCGGCGACAATCTGTACCTGTCATCGATTGTCGCGCTCGATCCCGATACCGGAGAGTACCTCTGGCATTATCAGCAGACGCCCGGCGAATCCTGGGACTTTACGGCCACCCAGCACATCATGCTGGCTGATATGGAGTGGCAGGGCACGCAGCGTAAAGTCATCTGGCAGGCACCCAAAAACGGCTTCTTTTTTGTTATCGACAGGCAAAGCGGCGAGCTGCTTTCTGCAGAACCTTATGCCCGCGTCAATTGGGCCACGCACTACGACATGAGCACCGGACGACCTGTGGAAACTGATAGGGCTCGCTATCGCAATGGTGCAGAGTTTATCCGGCCGTCATCGATGGGGGCGCACAACTGGCATCCGATGGCGTACAGCCCGCAAACAGGTTTGGTGTATATTCCGGCTATTGATGCGTTGTTTAAGTACGGCGATGTCGAACAGTATCTGCATAAGTGGGGCCATTGGAATCTAGGGGTTGTGCTTGAGCAGGACGCTGCGCCGAATCATATCCTGGCCCAGCTGATGCTGAAGCAGGTGACCACTGGTTCGCTGCTGGCGTGGGATCCCAAAACACAGTCGGCGAAATGGGTCGTGGAATACGCAAGACCCTGGAATGGCGGCGTGCTTGCAACGGCCGGCAATCTTGTATTTCAGGGTACGGCGGAAGGTGAATTTCGTGCATATCGCGCCGATAGCGGCGAACAGCGCTGGTCGTTTGATGCCCACACTGGAGTGATTGCACCGCCTGTAACGTACAGCATAGACGGCGAACAGTATGTCACCGTACTGGCCGGCTGGGGCGGCGCCTTTGGCCTGATATCCGGCTATGAACAGGAGGGCGGTATCCCACCGAGTCGTGTTCTGACATTCAAGCTTGGCGGTGAGGCAGTGCTGCCAGAAAACCCGGAGAAAACGCTGTTTGAAGCGCCTGAGCCGCCGGAGGTCAGTGCAGAAGAGCTAAAAGCGGGGCGCACGCTTTATCATGAATATTGCTCGGGTTGTCATGGTACCGATGCAGTATCGAATGGTGCGGTCCCAGACCTTCGTCATCTGCCTGGCGTATTTTACGAAAACTTCGACAAGGTCGTGCTCGACGGCATGATGCGCAAGGCGGGTATGGTGGGTTTCGGCGATGTGCTTGATAAAGAAGATTCGCGACTGATCAAAGCCTACATACTCACCCAAGCTGAGGAAGACCGTAAAATTCGTGAAACGCCATCCTGGTGGATGAAGATCAAAATGATGTTCTTCAACGCCGTGGCCAATGTTCTCGGCTGGATTATGGATAAGGTTTAAATCTGGCGGGGGCGCAAGGAAACTGTATTAGCCGCCCCCGTTTTTTGATTTCACTGTCACGAAAACCCTGCGACGGCTGTCGCACGGGCTCCCCCCTCTAATCCCGTTTGTCAAAAAACATTCATTTCTGCTTCGTTATTACTCCCTTATATATCAATTGGTTACATTGTCATTGTCGCCGCACCCCCAAAACGTCGGAAGAAAGCTTCATAAGAGTGTCGCCTATGTGTCACAAATCGGTCACTTGCCGGGCGTAGGCTTTGCCGCAGTTACCAATGTGGAGGTGGTTTCAGGTGCTCGCTGCCGGAAATCACGCGTAACTGAAACCCACACTGAAAAATCGATGATATTTGGGAGCAACATCAATGTTGAAAAAAATTCTGGTCTCTGGGGTAGTCGCTGGCGCGCTGGTTGGGTGCACAGACAGCGGTGACGTTAACCTGTCGCCCACTACCATTAGTAATGGTTCAGGCAGTGGCACCGGGGGCGGCGCGGGCAGTAATGTATGTGCAAGCTATACAGAATCAGGTCAGACCTTCCAGGGAAACTTTGACGGACAAGATTGCGTATACGGCGCACTGTTCGTCAGCGACAGCAAACCGATCACAGTGTCTTCCATTACGTTTTCCAACTTTGGTGGGAAACACATTTTTGAAGATAGCCTGTTTATCGGCGCAGACGTCAACGCCACTGCTGCACAATCCGGCAAGCGCATCCCACAGGAAGGCGAAGGTACTCGTCTGAATATTGCTGCTGGCGTAACCATGGTGTTCAAGCAACCCGACAGCTACGTACGTATCGCCCGTGGTTCACAGATCTTCGCAGAAGGTACCGCCAATAGTCCAATCGTGTTCACCGCTGATGAAGACGCCATGCTGGGCACGGCGACCGAAAGCGATCGCGGTCTGTGGGGCGGGGTTCAGATCAATGGTAATGGCCGGACCAACAAATGCCACGACGGTTCGCCAACAGGCTCGGGTGCACCGAGCACGGTCAGCGATTTTGCTGCCACAGCTAACAATGTTCACAACTGTCATGTAACCGCTGAAGGTCGTCCTGCGACCTACGGTGGTAACAACAATGCTGAGAACTCGGGTGTGCTGAAATATGTAGTTATCAAGCACGCTGGTTTTGAGGTGGTTGACGGTGATGAACTCAATGCTCTCACGCTCAACGCGGTAGGTAGTGGTACAACCATCAGCCATGTTCAGACATACACTTCCCAGGATGACGGTTTTGAAATGTTCGGCGGCGCGGTCAATATGGATCACATTGTCGCCGTCAACGTGGGTGATGACTCTATCGACTACTCTGAGGGTTACAACGGGGACATTCAGTACGCTGTGGTGGTGCACACGTCTGGCGCCAACCGCTGTATTGAAGGCGACAACACGGGGGGTAGCCGAAGTGATGCGTTCACACCGACAACCAAACTGCGCATATCTAACCTCACCTGCGTAACCAGCAACATTGACGAGAATGCTGGTACTAACGTGAGCGCAAAAGGTGATTCCGAAGGTCCGCTGTTCCGCGAAGGCGCTTTCTTTGAAATGTACAACTCGCTGGTCACTTCCTACGCGACATCACTGGCGAGCAACGAGTGCCTTGAGCTGGATGATTCTGAAGGCCCGGAAACTATTGACGCTGCGCAGGCGGGCATCAGTAAAGCTTCTAGCAATGTGATCGCCTGTGGTGAGGCGACAAAGGTCGGTGCCGACGCGGCAAATACAGGGTTCGATCTCGTTAACTGGCTAGCGGGTGGTGGAGCCAATGCGGCGACGCCTGCCAACACTAATACCAACAATGTGTTGATCACTGGTAGCGATGTGGCAGCAAGCGCCATCGGCTCTGTGTTGGTCGATAGCTCACAAGAACGTGACTATCTGACAGCTTCCGCAATAAAAAATGGCGCGGGCACCACCGTATTTGATCAATCTTCACAGCTTTTTGATGTCTCCTCTCTGGGGTCAATCTTTAAGAAGCCGACCTACCTCGGCGGCGCAAATGCCAGCGATGACTGGTTGACTGGCTGGGCAGTTGGCTTCGATAAACCCCTGACCCCGTAATGGCTGTCTTTACTTCACGAAGCAGGTCGAAAAACAAGCAAGGGGCGCTAACGCGCCCCTTCATGTAATCGACCACGTTACTTCAGGCTTATCCAGGACAGTGGGTTTTTATCATGGAAAAATTTAAACGAAATAGTTTGTCGCTGGCCGTGGGACTTGCAACCGCTTTGGCTGCAAAATCTGCGCTAGCGCAAGAAATCAATGGCGCCGCCATTGAGGTAACACCTCCGGGCCCCATCGAAGAGGTGGTGGTAACAGGACGACTCAAGAGTGTTGCTGCGTCCATTGTCGATGAGCGTATCGACATTCCCTACTCAGCTGATTTTCTCGGCTTTGAGGCGATTTCCCGAGCCGGCGACTCCACGATTGCAGGAGCCCTGCGCCGTCTGCCCGGCCTTACGCTGATTGATAGCAAGTTTGTCTACATTCGAGGCCTTGGTGAGCGCTATTCGAGCGTCACCGTTAATGGGGCCGTGGTGCCGTCCCCCGATCTGGCGCGTAGCGTTATTCCTTTGGATCTCTTCCCAACCTCGATTGTGGAGTCGATCAAAGTGCAAAAGGCGTTTGGTTCTTCGACGCCGGCCAATTTCGGAGGGGGCGCAATTGATATTCGTACCAAGAGCTTTCCGAAGGCGCCACTGCTTAGTATTAGCGTGGGTGCTGGCGGCAACAGCGTAAGTAGCAGTGGGCTGCAATACAGTGATAGTAGTATCAAGCCGCTGCCGGGTGCGATTGCTGATGGTATTGCTCGCTACCGTGGCGATATTTCCCAGAGTAATATTTTTGCGACTGAAAATAATGCCGGCAACAATACAACCGCACAGCAGGCCGAGCTGATTCAGCGTAACTTGATGTTAGCGCTGCCGCGTAACGTAGCAATAGAAAAAGATCTGGAAAGTCTGGATAGCGATTATAAGCTTGCACTCGGTAACGCTTTCGATGTGGGCTACCAGTGGCTGGTTGGCGGTTCCATCAGCGCTTCGGTCAGTGATCAATTTCGTAATAAAGATCAGGTAAAACGTGAAATTGGAAATCCGGAGTCGCGGTTTTCAGAAGTTGAACGTACGGCAGAGGAGCACCGCGAAACGTACTCGGCTACGTTTGGTGTGGAGTACGGTAATACGCATGCTCTGGGTTTGAGCTACTTTGATATACAGCACGACGTGAAGGATGCATTTATTTCACGTGGCTTCGATCAGAATAACTCACAGGCCGACGGCGACCAAGTTGTTAGATATCAAACCCGCGCTGAAGAACGCCAGCTCCAGATGTATCAGCTGACGGGGAAGCATAGCCTGGAAGGTCTTGAGCCGGTTTACAATTGGACTGACCAGCTTGGTTTTCTGGAGAGCTTGCGTGTCAGTTGGTTCTATTCGGATGCGGAAGTGACAACCGATGTGCCTAATCAATCGAATTATAACGGTACAACAGACCTGGGCACTGAATTTACGCAGATTTCTCCGGCGCCGGCGGCGGGGCAACACACATTTCTTGAGCTCAATGATGACGAGGAAAGTTGGGGGGGGGATTTTGAGTTGCCCTTGTTTTTGGATAGCAGTGAGCTGACCGTTCGAGGTGGTTATGCTGCATCTGAGAAGCTGCGTGAGTACTACCAGTATACCTTCAATGTAAACACTACCGGCCTGTCTAGTTCCGTGTTGTCAGGCGGCCCAGGCCGTGTGATGTCCGATCCCATACTAGGTGATCTGGATAACAACTTTTCTGCATCGCTGGGAAGCAACTTCGGTACTGAAAGCTATGTTGCAGTGAGAAAGTTGAATGCATACTTTGGCGAGCTGGATTGGCGCCTGAATGAATACTGGCGCATTACGCTGGGTTCGCGCTGGGAAGAATACAAGCAGGCTTTGTTGACTGTCGATCTGCTGGATTTTACTGGCGCATCAGTGCAGGCGCAGGCACAAGCGCTGGCTGATCCGAACCAGCGTTTTGCATTTGTCGAAGATGATTGGTATCACTCTGCGGCGTTGACCTATGCGGATCAGGGGGTGTTCGGCGCTGAGGAATATCAGCTGCGTGCCAGTTTTGCACAAACGACGGTTCGCCCTGATCTGCGTGAAACTGCCCAGGTTGTCTATATTGATCCCGAGATCAATCAGCGTGTTCGCGGTAATCCCTTTGTCGAAAAGTCGGATATCGATCACGTCGATCTGAGAGCCGAGTTTTTCTACGAAAACGGCGATAATTTCACCGTGTCGTTGTTTTATAAAGATATCAAAGCGCCAATTGAAACGGTGCGTCAACCGGGCTCGGATGACAATGTTGTCCTGACCTATCAAAATGCTGATTCCGGAAGTATTGTCGGTGTTGAGGTTGAAGGCCTGTTGACGTTGCCCGCAGATATGGTTGGTGTGGATGGGTTCTTTATCTCCGGGAACATTGCTTTAAGCGATTCGGATGTTGAAATTGATACCACCAACAATGTACTGACGAATGACTCCCGTCGTCTGACCGGTCACTCGGAATATGTAATGAACGCGCAGCTCGGATTCGATTCGCCCGACGGTGTGCACAGTGCGTCACTGATCTACAACGTGTTTGGTGATCGTATCTATTTTGCGGGCGTGGCGGGTAACGATGATGCCTTTGAATTGCCATTCCACTCACTGGACCTGACCTACACATTCTATCCGACAGATACACTGTCTTTCAGCGTAAAAGTGCAGAATATTCTCGAAGAAGAGCGCGAGTTTGAGCAGGACAATGCGTCTGGACGCAACGTCGCGATTATTGAGCAGGAAGTTGGTCGAAGCTGGGGGCTTAGCGCCAAGTGGAGTTATTAATAAGCAGAGGCTATGGAGTAAAAAAACCCGGCTGTCGCCGGGTTTTTTATGCGGCAGATCCTACCAGATGATTTGTACGCGGGTGGAGATGGCGTCACCGCTATCTTCCTGGCTTACACCGCGAGTAATCTTCTCGTCTAGCTCAGTCGTGATGTAGTTGAGTGACAGGCGAACATTATTGTTCACATACCAGTTAGCGCCTACTGTGATGTTGTCGAACGCGTTCTCAACTGCACCGGTGCGGTCATCGTCGATCTCGCCGTGTTCGAATTTAACGACCAGCTCTACGGCGCCCTTCGCACCGGCGGGCTTGATTTTATCAAATATGCCATCGGCTGCTTTGTAGCTGCGCGATTCACCGGTGACAGTCCATGCACCCTGTACGTAGTAGCCGGAGTACTCAACTTCGTTGGCATCGTTTTCCCAGGTAGATGCAACATACTCTGACTGTACTGAAAAGGGGCCGCTCATCCAGGCTGCTTCCACGCCAAACTGGTCGTGGTCGGTGGCGTTGAAATCACCGGGCGATGTGAGCAGGATTTTTTCGGCAGTGTGCACAGCAAGTCGCTGATCAAATTCTGCAGTTACTGGGACAGTTTTTTCGATGTCTGACTGAAAATAGGCGGCGCCGAGATGAACAACCTGGGTTTTGCTTGCAATTGGTGCGAACGTAGCGCGGCCACCGAGATTGTAGAGCTCGCTACCTTCGTCGTCTTTTGAGCCCTCATAAGCGCCAAAGGCCCAGCTGTAGTTGTCTCCGCCGTTGCTCAGTTGCACGTTGGTGTAGTTGCGACCAGCTGACACATATTCGAACATCGCTGAGCGCTCTATTGTGGTGATGTACTTGGAGCTGGTCAGTTCTTCCAGGCCGAAGGGAATCTTGAATTTGCCGACGGTAACGTCCGCGACATTCCAGCCAGTGTACATAATGTAGGCATCTTCCATCTGGTTTTTGGCCGAGCTGTCTACATTGAAGCTGTATTGCAGTTTGTAGTGCCAATCTTTGTAAAGAGAGCCTTTAAAAGCCACGCGTGAACGGCGTACTTCGCTTTCCAGCGCATCGCCGCCAGTGCTGTGGTGTACGCCGTCATAGGAATCAAAATCCCACATCAGGCGACCGTCGATGGCAAAGCTGAAGTTGCCGTCGGCGCTCTTGATGCTCAGGTCACCCTTGGAGCCAATAACAAGATCGTCACCCTCAGTGGTTACGGTACCGGCAAGGGCACTGCCCGATAGGGCGGCAATGGAAAGGGCCAGCAGGTTGCGTTTCATTTCACAGTCTCCATCTATGTGGTTGGCTAGGTGCCGTTTATTGTTGAGATCGTCGGAGGTTGCGCCGAGGCAGATCTCGGAGCGTATTATGTGAATAAAATGTTTCAGAAATATTAAAGTAAGAACTTTTGTTCATATAGGTGACACTTTATTGTCACGAAATTGTAGCAGCGACGGGGGCTAGGTAGAAAGGAGTTTTGGGTTATAGGGTCGTAACTGTGAATCTCTCGTGACGTTTTCCACAATATCTGTGGATAACTCAGTGAATAAAATGTCGACTTCCTTCGCGAAAGCGCGCGGCAAGTGCACCTCAGCAAATTGGCTAATTTTTCAACATTGAAACAAATGATAATAAAAACATTGGGTTACGTTGGTTTGTTGATGCGGGGTGTCAGTGGGGGGCGGTTTTGGGGCGCGGATGATAAATCCCTAATCACCTTGTGAATAATTGTTACCCAATCTGATCAAAAAATGTAACGTGTTACCGCACATAACGAAAAAACTGTGACATAGCGTCGCCTGACGGTAACACTTAGCGGGCACTGTGCGAGTAAATGGGGCGCTAGCCGCGATAAATGCAGCCGCTGGTGCAGGTTTCTCTGATTTCGACAGCGCTGAGTTGGGGCAGGGTGGGCTTTAATTGGTCCCAGATCCAGATCGCCAGATTTTCGCTGGTCGGGTTTTCCAGGCCGGGAATGTCGTTCAGGTAGTGGTGGTCCAGGCGCTCGTAGGTAGCTTGGAAGGCGCGTTTGAGATCGGCGAAGTCCATGATCCAGCCGGCGTTGGCATCCAGCTCGCCACTTACGGTTAGCCTTACATGAAAGCTGTGTCCGTGGAGGCGACGACATTTATGGTCTTCCGGCACATTCGGAAGGTGGTGTGCCGCTTCGAATGTGAATTCCTTGAATACGTCCACGAGACTTACCTGTATGAAAACGCGGCTATGGTAAAGGCGATGGAGTGGCTTGTACAGGTTTCCCAATCCCCTGATTTCGCTCAAATAACAGACGAATTGTTCAGCATTCATGCAAATGCAAAAAAACTTTAAATTTCTTTGTAGTTACGTTTGACAAGCCTCGGGTTTTCGGTAGAATGCGCCTCACTCGTTCGGGGGGTGGTTAGCTCAGCTGGGAGAGCATCTGCCTTACAAGCAGAGGGTCGGCGGTTCGATCCCGTCACCACCCACCAATTAACGAGTTTGTTTGTTATGCGGACCGGTAGTTCAGTTGGTTAGAATGCCGGCCTGTCACGCCGGAGGTCGCGGGTTCGAGTCCCGTCCGGTCCGCCAGACAAACACAGAAGCCCTGCCATCGAGCAGGGTTTTTTGTTTGTGCTGCAAAAATCGCATGCCCTTATCCTCTCTACTCGCCCATTAATTGACATCACTGTTGACTAAAAAGGCGAGGCTATCATAGTCTTTTGGTTCGCGGGTTTTATTCGCCCGTTTAACGCCAGTAGAACAATAACAGTGCGAAATAGCCTGACTCCTGATCCCGGAAACCTGTTCTTGGTGTTTATTCATTGATATCACGGAGAGTTTCAATGTCAGCCAGGCCTATGTCCTTGTCATTCGGGTTCATCACCAGCTTCGTAGTGGCTGGTCTGTTGCAGGCAGCGCCGGTGTTGGAAGAGGTTGTTGTTACTGCGCAAAAGCGTGAGCAATCGCTAATGGATGTGCCGATCTCGGTGGCGGTTGTCGATCAGGGACAAATTCAGGCGTCTCAGGTCGCAGATACTCAGGATTTTGTGCGTCTGACGCCTTCCTTAAGTTTTACACGTAGCTTCGCTGCGTCTGCCAGTTCCTTTGCTATGCGTGGCATTTCTTCTTTTGTGCAGCAGGGTTCCATTCAGCCTGCGGTGGCAGTGATTGTTGACGGCGTCGCGTTGTCACGTAGTGCGGAATTTATTATGAGTCTCGCAGACGTTGAGAGAATTGAGGTTCTGCGCGGCCCGCAGGGTACGCTGATTGGCAAGAATGCCACAGCGGGAGCGCTGAATATCGTAACGCAGCGTCCGGAAGCTGAGTGGCGTGGTGAGGTGTCTGGAAGCTATACCAATGACAGTGAGAAGATATTGCGAGCTATGGTGACGGGTCCGTTTTACACCGAGGCTGCTCGCTATCGAATCAATGTTTTCAAGCGTGAAATGGATGGCTTTATTGAGAATATTCACCCAGTAGGTCGTGATCAGGGCGGCATTGATAGTCAAGGTGTGTTGGCGAAGTTCGATATTGACCTAAACGAGGATATGGAGCTACGTCTGAGTGCAGACTATCGCGATATATTTTCTGCGCCTCAGTTTCTGGTGCTGGTGCCGGATACCCAGCTCACACAGGAATTCGTTGATCGAAATGGATTTATCCCCAGCTTTGATGATCCCAAGGTTAATATCGATATTGACCCCGAAAATGTGGATGTTGGCTGGGGTTTGAGCCTCGACTATTTATGGTCGCTGTCGGAGGGGCTTGGTGTTCGGGCAATCACTAGCTACCGTGAGTTTGATACGGATTCTGAGCTAGATGTGGATCTTGGACCGGAGACTATCAAACCAACTACTGTAGAAGCTGCGCCGGGCGTATTTATCGGTTATCGGGGGGCGCCTTTCGGCAGCGGGCGCGCACCGATCAGTTCCTATACATTCACCCAAGAACTTCGGGTTGAGGGTAGTGGTGCACACTACAGCTACATTGCCGGTGCTTTTTATCAATCGTTAAAAGAAAATGCCTTTCTTACCTTGCCAACCGTGATTGATTTAGTGAATCGCCCCGCGGCGCCGGGCCCGAACCCGATCATTTCGTTGGTGCATATGACTGACTCGGTAGTGACGGATGACACCAGCGCGATATTTGGTGATGTCACGCTAGATCTGACTGACAGCATTTCTTTGTTTGCCGGTGCCAGATTTACTCGTGAAACACTGGGTTGGCGTATTGTGCAGATGGATCTTTATGATCCAGACAGTGAAAGCCCTTTGGGTGTCGCGCAGCCTTTCTTTGAGGGTGCGCCGAAGTCGGCAATACGTTCGGCCGTTGATCGGATTCGTGCTAATCCCAAACTTTACGATCTGAATAGCTTTCAGACCTTGCCCGCCATCGTGCTGGATGATGAGCAGACCGAAAACAAGGTTACCGGTCGGCTGGGTTTGATTTATCGATTCAGTGACGAGGTTTCGGTATATGCCAGTGTTAGCACGGGTTTCAAAGGCGCTGGTATCAATGCGTCCGCGACAGCGACTACACCTGAACGTGCGCTGGTAGACTCAGAGGATGCCTTCTCTACCGAGCTGGGTCTAAAAGGGCGTTTCTGGGATAACCGCTTATCGCTCAATGCGAATGTCTTTTCGATGGTTGTTGAAAATTTTCAGGCGGCGCAATTGACGCCAGGTACATTTAATACTGAAGTAATTAACGCCGGAGATATTGAAAGTGCAGGTGTGGAGCTGGAATTTACGCTAGCCGCTACTGACGATCTGCGGCTTTCAGGTGGTGTGGCCTACACTGATGCGACACTCGAAAACTTCACGAATGCCTGCTACGTAGGGCAGGATGCGGCTGACGGCTGCACCATTGACAGTAATGGCGATGGCGAAGGAGACACCCAGGATCTGTCGGGTTCTGAGTCACCGGTAACGCCGAGTCTAAAATGGCATGTGGCGGCTGACTATCACAGGGATTTACGTGCTATTCCCTGGGGGTGGGATTTTCGCATAGCATACGCCTGGCAGGATAAACAGCAGTTCAACTTACAGCGGGACCCATTGAACGCAAACCCGGCCTATGGCTTGTGGGATGCGTCAGTGAACCTGAGTGATAGGGGTGGGCGCTACTCGGTGGGCGTGTTTGGTAAAAACCTGACAGACGAACGGTTTTACGCGGCTTACGGTGAAATTGATGGCTTTATAGCGCGAGCCCAAGCCATGCCGACCCGCGCGGCATTTCGCCATTGGGGTATTCAGGCGCGGCTAGCCTTTGACTAGCCGCACCGATACAAGCTTACAGTTTAAGTTTGAGCATCGCCTTGTACATGGTGTCGAAAGTTTTGCCGTAGGGTGGTGCCATCATCAGTAGTCCACTCATCGGTCCCTGTTGAAATATCGGTCGCATTTTGGAGAATTCAACGAATCCTTCGTGGCCGTGGTAGTGGCCCATGCCGCTGTTGCCGACACCGCCGAAGGGCATGTCATGCTGGGCAACGTGTACCACGCTGTCATTGATGCACATGCCGCCCGACAAGGTGTTGTAGATCACCTTGTCCTGAGTCGCTTTGTTGTTGCTGTATAAATACAGCGCGAGCGGGCGCTCATTCTCGTTAATGTATTGGATTACCTCATCGAGGTCGCGGTAGGGCTTGATCGGAAGCAGGGGGCCGAAGATTTCATCACGCATGATCATCATATCGGGCTTCACGTCGCAGACCAGGTGTGGGGCGATTTTGCGCAGCGAGTCATCTCGAGCAGCTTCGTCTAACAGATTGACCGCGTTTGCGCCTTTCGTTGTGGCGTCATCCAGTGTTTGCGTCAATCGCTGGTAGGCTTTTTCGTCGATCACAGAGGTGTAATCGGGGGTGTCGAGGCGCGGATAGCGTGCTTTGACAATGGCTTTGGCGGCCTCGATAAAGTCGGGAACCTTTTGTTCGGGGACAAACAGATAGTCCGGTGCCACGCAAGTTTGGCCGGCGTTGAGAAATTTGCCGAATAGCAGTCGTTCTGCGGCGGTTTTGATGTCGTAATCTTCGGCGATGATGGTGGGCGATTTGCCGCCCAGCTCAAGGGTCACGGGCGTCAGATATTTGGCGGCAGTTTCCATCACGGTTTTGCCTGTGGAGGGAGAGCCGGTGAATATCAGGTGGTCCCAGGGGCGGTCAGTGAACGTCTGAGCGGAAACACCGGGGATTACTGCCAGCACCGTGTCGTCGAATGCCTCGCTGATCAGTTTGTCCATCAGGCGTGCCAGTGTTTGTGAATTGGCGGCCATTTTGATGATGCAGCGATTGCCGGCGGCGAGGGCGCTGATGGCAGGGCTAAGTGCGAGGAAGAGAGGATAGTTCCAAGGGGTGACAATACCCACAACACCTTTTGGTTGTGGTATCACTCGGTTTTTGGCGCCGAAAAACGCAAGGCCTACATGGCGTTTCTGGGGCTTCATCCAGCGTTTAATGCGCTTTTTGGTGTAATGACAGCCGCTGAGCAGGCCAAATATTTCCAGTACTTTGGACTCCTGCGCGGCGCGATTGCCAAAATCAGCGCTGATTGCTTCGGC
The DNA here is from genome assembly GCF_057445395.1 of Litorivivens sp. Lineage (NCBI taxonomy): Bacteria > Pseudomonadati > Pseudomonadota > Gammaproteobacteria > Litorivivens > Litorivivens sp. The sequence continues at coordinate 11,950 of NZ_JBVBUV010000051.1, read as the reverse complement.
TATGGCATCCTGATGGGTTTCCAGAAGGTTGGCAAGCGTGTCCAAGTGGGCGATGCGTTCGGCTGCGGTTGGATAGGCGTGCGTGCGAGAGGCTGCCTTTTGTCGGGCGAATACGTCGTCGATGCGTTCGCTGCTTGGTGCGCGTTGCTGTGATGTATTTTCAGGTTGTTGCGCTTCTGCCAGGTTGCTCATGGTTCACCCCCGTTGGTTGGTTGTCTCGATCATACATGCTGTGGAGCGTAAAGTTTTGCCTTTTCGCGCCATTTCATTAGTGTCGCGATCATCGTTTAAATGGTCTGAAAGGGGCGCCTAATGCGTCGCAAGTGCCGATTAGTGTGATATTGTTCCCAGCTAAGCTGCTGTTTTATGCGTACTATTTGCCGGATAATTACGCTATACACACGCCTTGCACTCACGACGGAGTGACTATGCTCGATCTACAGGCGGGAGCCAATGAAGCAGTCGTCTTTTTTAAAGGTGACCTGGTAGACAAGGAAGTTCGCTACGCCGAGTTTGAGGCTGTGCTTGATGGTTTTGCCGGCGTGCCCGCCTATTCAGGTAAGGTCGTTAAGGCGGTCTATCTGCAAATCAATCGCCACCTCGTGATCCAGGCGGCTGTCTTTTTTACGCTTCCCTTTGCAGAAGATGGTCAGGTTGAATCAACCTGGAACATTCCTTTGCAGCATCTTGCTGATCACGGCCTGACCGGGCCGGATCTCGGAGACGGCACTATTCGTCTGGCGTGTCGTAGCTCTTGCCCCGTAGTCTGGTACAAAGACAAGTTGTGGGACCCGGAAATGGGGGCCAACTCAACGTTTGATTTGCTGGTGGAGGCGGTAAAACGCAACCGACTCGGCTTGATTGAGGAGCGCAGCCCTGCGGTGAGGGTGACACCTGCTGCGCCGGTACAGGCCCAGCCGCAGCCGCAGGTTAATGTACCGCCGTCCTCACCAGTAGCGCCCGAGGCGCCCACCGGGCCGCGCTTTAATCGAAAATATCGTCGCCGCCTGGAAGGTTTAAAGCAAAAGCACAGGTTGGAACTCAGCACGCTTGCAGAGCGCCTGAAACGCCGCGTCGATTCTACGGAGGCGAGTTATGTAGAGCGCCTTCGTGCAAAGGACGAGAGTTTGCAGGAACTCAAAAATCGTCTCGCTAAAGCCCGTCGTAATGAGTTGAAGCTGAAAGAGGCGCTGGACGGTTACGAAAACAAATTTAATAAGATTCGCGAGCGCTATGAGGAGACCCTGCGCAAAGGTAGTTCTGAGTATGCCGCTGAGGTTGCCGTGTTACGTGAGCAGTTTCAGGTTGAGCTGGCCGACAAAACCAAGGCGCAGGCCGAAGAGTTGAATGAGCGGATTGCCATGCGCGAGGCTGAGCTCCACTACCGCGACGAGCAGATTGCAAAGTTGCGCGATGAGCTGACGCTGACCAAAAAAGAGCTGCAATCGCTGATGAAAAATGACAGCGGCCAGATTCTGCAGCGCATGACGGATACTGGAATCACCTTTGTTGCCTACCACCCTGGTATAGAGCACCTGGTCTTGGTGCCGGCAGAGATTACGGCCTACGTAAACGATCCCATAGCCTTTGTGTCGCAGCGCTGTGGCGTGCCGATAGAGCATTATCGTGAATGGCTAATGCACTACCGCTTGCCGGTGTGCCGGTTCAAGGATGCTGACGGGCAGGTGTGTGGACAGCCGATAGACAAAGTGATGAAGCCTCTCTACTTTCGTCACGGTGAAAGCGACCGGTGTCGGGAGCATCTGGGGGGCGGGATTTGACCGGTTTCGCGGCTGTGCCGGATTCATCGACTCCGCGCTGATGCTTCAACAAATCTTTGATGAGCGCTTCGCGCGTGCTGGTGTGCCACTGTATCTCTGGCGGCTGGATCAGTTGCCCGGCGTGCTTGCCGGCAATAAATACTACAAGCTGAGTTCGAACCTGGATCACGCCGTTGCCGCCGGTCGATTGCGGGTGGCTAGTTTTGGCGGCGCTTGGTCCAATCATCTGCATGCGCTGGCGCGCGCGGGGCAGGCGCGGGGGTTGAAGACCCTGGGGCTGGTGCGTGCAGATGCCTCTACTGCGCTCACCCCCATGTTGGAAGATGCGCGTCGCTGGGGGATGGAGTTCATTTTTTTGTCTCGCAGCGACTACCGTCGTCGCCACGATCCCGGTTTTCTTGATTTGCTGTCTGGTGATTGGCCGGATACCTTTTGGGTGCCGGAGGGTGGTAGCAATGCGCTGGGTGTTACAGGTTGTGTGTCTCTTGGCCGTGAAATTGCTCGGGCGTTACCAGATAGAGATCTGATAGTCGCTCTAGCGTGTGGTACCGGGGGCACATTGGCCGGTGTGGCTGCGGGGCTGGGTGCGAAAGCGCAGGTTCAGGTGTGTGGCTATCCGATGGTGAAAGGCGGTTTTTATCAGAGCGCGGTGGAGGAGCATCTGCGCAGTGCGGGGCTCTGCGCCGACAATTGGGCGATTGTTGAGGATGTCGCTATGGGTGGCTACGGCACGTGTTCGCCAGAGCTGGCTCGCTTTATCGTCGATTTTTATCGGCGACATCAGGTTGTGTTGGAGCCGGTGTACACCGGTAAATTGCTTTACGCGCTGCTGCAACAAGTGCAGGCGGGGGAATTTCAGGGGCGATCCCTGCTGGCCCTGCATACCGGGGGCCTGCAGGGCTTGCGAGGTTATCCGGCGTTACTGGCCGACCTTGCCGAGGTGGGGTTTCAAGGTCTGGAGGAGGGGTTTTAGTACTTTCGGGTTGGCGGCCACAATATTACCGGTTTCGAAATGCTTGTTGCCGCCCTGGAAGTCGCTGACCAACCCGCCTGCTTCTTTGATCAGTAGGATTCCGGCAGCAATATCCCAGCGATTCAGGCTCACTTCCCAAAAACCATCCAGACGACCGGCAGCCACATAGGCAAGGTCGAGTGCGGCTGCGCCAGCGCGACGAATACCTGCGGTCTGTGACGCCACGGCGGCAAGACTTCCCATAAATTCGGGCATCAGCTCATCGTTGCGGTTTTTGTAGGGGATTCCGGTGCCGAACAGGGCGCCTTCCATGCTGGTCATCTGGCTAACCCGGATACGACGCCCATTGAGCTGTGCGCCGCGGCCGCGACTGGCGGTGAATTCTTCGCGGCGAATGGGGTCCAGTACCACCGCGTGTTCAATAACGCCCTTATAAAGACAGGCGATAGAGACCGCGTAATGAGGGATGCCCCGGATAAAGTTGGTGGTGCCGTCCAGGGGGTCGATTACCCATTGATAGTCGGAATCCGGGTTGTCACTTTGGCCCGACTCTTCGCCGAGGATGGCGTGATCGGGGTAGGCTTTGCGGATGTGGTAGACAATTTCCCGCTCGGCGGCGCGGTCGATGTCGGTAACGAAGTCGTTGGTGCCTTTGGTCTCGATCTTAAGGCGCTCGGTTTGTTCGGAGGCGCGGGCAATAATTTCGCCCGCCTTGCGCGCAGCGCGAAGCGCAATGTTCAACATCGGTTGCATATATAAAGAGCCTTGGCTTGTATGGATAGCGACAGGCGCGCGATTATACCAGAGAGGTAGACACGATGAGAGTGGTATTTTCCCATTCCTTCAATTGTCTCAAATGCACCTTCCTGCTAGACTGACCACCCATCTCACGGGGGCTGAGAATCTTTCCTTCTCGCGCCTCTACCCTCTAAACCTGCACATTCTTAAAGGTAGTACATGGCGCGTTTCATCTTCGTGACCGGTGGTGTTGTTTCGTCTTTGGGCAAAGGAATTGCCTCGGCCTCACTCGGAGCTATTTTGGAGGCCCGGGGCCCCAATGTGACTGTCCTCAAACTGGATCCCTACATTAACGTTGACCCGGGCACCATGAGCCCATTTCAGCACGGCGAGGTTTTTGTTACCGAGGATGGTGCAGAAACAGATCTCGACCTGGGTCACTATGAGCGTTTTCTCCGTAGCAAAATGGGTAAACGCAACAACTTTACCACCGGGCGAGTATACGAAACGGTGCTGCGCAAGGAGCGCCGCGGTGATTACCTGGGCGGCACTGTTCAGGTTATTCCTCATATTACCGACGAGATAAAGCGTCGCGTCATGCTGGGCGCCGGTGATGCAGATATCGCCATTGTCGAAATTGGCGGTACCGTGGGTGACATCGAGGGGCTTCCTTTCTTCGAAGCCGCCAGGCAGATGCAGGTAGAGCTGGGCGCCAAAAACGCCATGCTGATGCATCTGACCCTGGTGCCCTATATTGCCACTGCCGGTGAGACCAAAACCAAGCCTACTCAGCACTCGGTGAAAGAGCTGCGCTCTATCGGCTTGCAGCCTGATATTCTTCTGTGCCGCTCAGATCACGAAATTGACGAGGGTTCGCGTCGCAAGATTGCGCTGTTTACCAACGTTGAGCCGCGCTCAGTCATTCCCTTGCCCGATGCGGATTCTCTCTACCGTATTCCGTCCATGCTTCAGGCACAGGGGCTCGACAGCATTATCGTGGAGCGCTTCGGTATTGAGTGTCCAGAAGCTGACCTTTCAGAGTGGAATGCTGTTATCGAAGGCGATCTGCACCCTGAGCGGGAAGTGACCATCGCTATGGTCGGCAAGTACATGGAGCTTATTGACGCCTACAAGTCGCTCAATGAAGCACTTTCCCACGCCGGCATTCACTCCAAAACCAAGGTCAATATCCGGTATATCGATTCAGAAGAGATCGAAACCAAAGGCACCTCTGTGCTCGACGGTGTACACGGCATTCTGGTGCCGGGCGGGTTCGGTTTGCGCGGCGTGGAAGGCAAGGTCTTAACTGTCAAACATGCTCGCGAGCAGAAAATTCCTTACCTGGGGATCTGTCTGGGCATGCAGGTGGCGGTCATCGACTACGCCCGCCATGTGGCCGGTTTGGAAGGGGCTCATAGCACTGAGTTTGTCGCCGACACTGCTCACCCGGTCATTGGGCTGATCACTGAGTGGGAAGACGCCAGCGGCAAGCGTGAGACCCGCGATGAATCTGCGGACCTTGGCGGCACCATGCGTCTGGGTGGTCAGGAATGTGGCCTGGTTGCTGGCACCCGCGCCTGTGATGCCTACGGTTCTGAGCGCATTATGGAGCGGCACCGACACCGCTATGAGGTGAACAACAATTACATTGAGCAGCTTCAGGCCGCCGGCCTCACCATTTCTGGCTGGTCGTCAGATGGCTCACTGGTTGAAGTTGTTGAGCTGGCGGACCACCCCTGGTTTATTGCCTGTCAGTTTCACCCGGAATTTACCTCTCGGCCCCGAGAAGGGCACCCGCTATTTAATGGGTTTGTCGGGGCTGCGCTTGAGCAACTGGGTAACGGGTCATGACTATTGCAGACAAAACGATAACCGTTGCCCGTCTGCCAGTTGCCAATAACCGTCCGTTCACACTGTTTGGCGGAATGAATGTACTGGAGTCGCGCGACCTCGCCTTGCAGGTGGCGGAGCACTATGTGCAGGTGTGCGCCCGGCTGGGTATTCCCTACGTTTTTAAAGCGTCTTTTGACAAGGCGAACCGGTCATCAGTGCATTCCTTTCGGGGGCCGGGTCTCGACGAAGGACTGAAGATTTTTGAAGAGATCAAGGCGACGTTTGATGTGCCGGTGATCACGGATATTCACGAATGTGATCAGGCCGCGCCAGTGGCTGAGGTATGTGACGTGTTGCAGTTGCCGGCTTTCCTGGCTCGGCAGACGGATCTTGTCAAAGCCATGGCCGCGACCGGGGCGGTCATTAATATCAAGAAGCCCCAGTTTCTGAGCCCGGCCCAGATGAAAAATATCTGTGAGAAGTTTGCCGAGTGTGGCAATGAGAAGCTCATGCTGTGTGAACGCGGCAGCAACTTCGGGTATGACAACCTGGTCGTCGATATGCTGGGCTTTCGTACCATGCGTGACGTAAGCGGCGGGGCACCACTGATTTTCGATGTAACCCATGCCCTACAGTGCCGCGACCCCATGGGGGCGGCCTCTGGTGGACGACGTCATCAAGTGGCCGAGCTAGGCCGCGCTGGTATGGCTATCGGGCTGGCAGGGCTTTTTCTGGAAGCACACCCCAACCCTGATAAGGCGCGCTGTGACGGCCCAAGTGCCTTGCCGCTCGATCAGCTGGAACCCTTTCTGGCGCAGATGAAAGCCGTGGACGATGCGGTAAAAGCACTTCCCCCACTGGACATCAGCTGACGTTAACCCGATTACCCCAATAACTTATCTGGAGATTCATTCATGGCAGAAATTGTTGATATCAAGGCCTTCGAGGTTTTGGACAGCCGCGGTAACCCAACTATTCAAGCCGATGTGGTTCTGGCCTCCGGTGCGGTGGGCACAGCGTGCGCACCCTCTGGCGCCTCTACCGGCTCGCGCGAAGCGCTTGAGCTGCGTGACGGTGACAAATCTCGTTACCTTGGTAAAGGTGTGTTAAAAGCTGTCGCCAACGTAAACACAACAATTCGCGATCTGCTGATGGGCCGCGATGCCACAGACCAACGTGCGATTGACCAGGCCATGATTGACGCCGATGGCACAGAGAATAAAGGCAATCTAGGCGCCAACGCCATTCTGGCGGTGTCGCTGGCTACGGCTAAGGCCGCCGCAGCCGAGAAGGGGATTCCCCTGTATCAGCACATTGCTGAAATTAATGGAACGGCTGGCGAGTACACCATGCCGGTCCCCATGATGAATATTCTGAATGGCGGCGAACATGCCGACAACAATGTGGATATTCAGGAATTTATGGTGCAGCCCGTCAGCGCCGACAGCTTTGCTGAAGCTCTGCGTCAGGGTGCCGAGATTTTTCACGCTCTCAAGAAGGTGTTGTCCAGCCGAGGCCTGAGCACAGCGGTGGGTGACGAAGGTGGGTTCGCACCAAACCTGCCGTCAAATGAAGCCGCCTTGGAAGTGATTGCGGAAGCGGTTGCCAATGCCGGTTATAAGCTGGGCGAAGATATCACCCTGGCTCTGGACTGTGCGTCGTCCGAGTTTTACAAGAATGGCAAGTACGATCTGGCAGGTGAAGGCAAGACCTTTGATGCGGCCGGTTTCGCCGAATATCTCGATGACCTCAGCCAGAAATACCCGATCATCTCCATCGAAGATGGTATGGACGAAAGCGATTGGGACGGCTGGGCAATTTTGACCCAACGTATTGGCGACCGGGTGCAGTTGGTAGGCGATGACCTGTTTGTTACCAACACCAAGATCCTCAAGCGGGGTATCGACGAAAAAGTGGGTAACTCCATTCTGATCAAGTTTAATCAGATTGGTTCGCTGAGCGAAACCCTGGACGCGATCAAGATGGCGAAAGATGCCGGATTTACAGCGGTTATTTCTCACCGCAGTGGTGAAACCGAAGATACCACCATCGCCGACTTGGCGGTTGCTACGGCGGCTGGTCAGATCAAGACTGGCTCACTGTGCCGCTCAGACCGGGTTGCCAAATATAACCGCCTGCTGCGTATCGAAGCTGAGCTCGGCGCAGCCTATCGCGGCCGCGACGAGTTTACCTCCTAAGCTCCGAGGCGCGCGAGTGATAAGGCGCAATGCTCTGCTTTTCCTGTTGCTGGCGATATTTGTCTGGTTGCAATATCGCCTCTGGTTTGGACCGGGCAGCTGGGAAGAGATTACTCGTCTGCGCCGAGAAATCGCGCAGCAGGAGGAGACTAACGCTGAGTTGCGCGCGCGCAACGAGCGCTTGGCGAAAGAAGTGTTGAGCCTCAAAACCGATCTTGCCACGGTGGAAGAACGAGCCCGGCGTGAGCTGGGCCTGATCAAAAAGGGCGAAACTTTCTATTTGATTGTCGATGAGGCTGAGACGCCGTGACTGCAGACAATCTTTGGGTCGTGGTTCCGGCGGCCGGGGTGGGCAGCCGTATGGGGGCCGGTATCCCCAAGCAATATCTGACCGTAGCCGGTGAAACGGTGCTTTCCCGAACCTTAAAGCGATTGTTGTCATTGTCTGATGTCCATCGCATCGTGGTGGCTATTTCTGCGGAAGACCGTTGGTGGCCAAACGAGTCTATAGGCAAGCATCCACAGATTCAGACGGTTAGCGGAGGCGCTGAACGAGCCGACTCGGTGTTGGCGGGACTAAAGGCTCTCGCCGCTAACGCGGGTCCTGACGACTGGGTTATGGTGCATGACGCAGCGCGTCCTTGCGTGCAGCCACATCAAATTGAGGATATGCGGAAGTCGCTGCAAAGCGATTTGGTGGGTGGACTTATGGCCATTCCTGTGGCCGATACGCTCAAGCGCAGTGATTCCGAGCTGCGAGTCTCTGAAACAATTGATCGGCGCGCACTGTGGGCGGCGCAAACCCCTCAGGTGTTTCGTTATCAGATTTTGCGCGACAGCCTTGAACGTGCGCTGGCTGAGGGAATCGCCATTACAGACGAGGCCTCGGCGGTGGAGTGGGCCGGGTTTAAGCCGCGCTTGTTCCCGGGAAGTAATCGCAATATAAAAATTACGGTGCCGGAAGATATCGAACTGGCCGCCATGATTCTTGATGCCCAGCCAGGATAGGAGAGAGCGTTACAATGAGAATTGGTCAGGGTATCGATGTACATCGCTTTGGTGATGGAGATACCGTCTGTCTTGGCGGTGTAAAAATAGCGTGCGATCAGGGGCTGGTTGCGCATTCAGACGGTGATGTAGTGCTGCACGCCTTGTGTGATGCACTGCTGGGCGCACTGGCGCTGGGTGACATCGGCAAGCATTTTCCCGATACCGATCCACGCTTTGCTGGTATAGACAGTCGCGAATTGCTCCGCCATGTGGTTGAACTGGTTGCCAGCAAGGGTTATCAGCTGGGTAATGCCGATATCACGGTTGTTGCGCAAAAGCCCAGATTGGCGCCGCATATTGATGCCATGTGCAAGACCATCGCGGCGGATATGAACACCTCATCGTCGCGGGTAAGCGTTAAGGCCACGACTAGTGAAAAACTCGGTTTTACTGGTCGTGGTGAAGGCATAGCAGCTTTCGCTACGGTGTTGCTGGAGGAGCACTGAAGTGCTGCAGTGTCCATTTGCGTGGGGCGGTCCGGTGTCCGTCGGCCGCATGCGAGTGCTGCCAGAGCATTTCCGAGTGATCGAGACGCTGGATGTTTCGTTTGACGCTGAGGGTGAGTTTGACTGGGTCTATATTGAAAAAACCGGACTGACGACGCCGGAGGCGGCCGATCTGTTGAAAGGTTTTTCCGGCGCGCGTGATATCAGTTATTCGGGTCTGAAAGACAAGCATGCCGTTACCCGTCAATGGTTCAGCCTACATATGCTTGGTGCTGCCAGTGCGGACTGGTCTGCGTTTAGTGACTCGCGCATCAAGGTGCTGCGATCTGAGCGACACCGGCGAAAACTGCGCCGGGGTACGCACCGTTACAATCACTTTGAGTTGGTGCTGTCGGGGGTAACTCTGGCCCAATTAGAGCAGCGGATATCCACGGTGGCTCAGCGCGGCGTGCCCAACTACTTTGGTGAGCAGCGTTTTGGTCGCCACGGTGAAAATATCGAAGCCGCCCAACGCTGGCTGCTTGGCGGTGGTAAAGTTTCCCGTTTCAAGCGCGGGCTTTGGCTATCAGTCGTTCGCGCACAGTTATTTAATGCAGTCTTGGCAGGGCGTGTGGCTGCCGGCAACTGGAATACGGCATTGGCAGGGGATCTGTTTGCGCTGGGCGACGGCAACAGTGTCTTTCAGGATGTGCTCTGCGAGGAACTTGCGCACAGGCTGGAAACCGGAGAGATTCACCCCACCGGACCACTACCGGGCAAAGTGGGGCGCACCGCCCCGGTCAATGCAGCGGCAGATTGTGAAAATAGACTCCTTGAGCCATACGCTCCGGTGGTGGCCGCGCTGGTAAAGCGTGGTGTTGAGGCAGCTCGTCGTCCACTGAGAGTGATTCCCAAGGGCTTGGCGGCAGAGCCCGCTGACGAGGGCGTTCGGTTGGCGTTTTCACTGCCGCGCGGCTGCTTCGCCACGGCGCTTGTGCGAGAATTGATTGATTATTCGGAATAGTAATGGCATGACGCAACAAAATTTTGGCGGCATTGGAATGACATCCCAGCGCACGCGCGACCGGCTGATCAATCGATTGCGGGAGCAGGGCATCAAAGACGCATCGGTGCTTGAGGTTCTCGGTCGAACCCCGCGGCACATTTTTCTCGATGAGGCCTTGTCTCATCGGGCCTATGAAGACAGTGCGCTGCCAATAGGCTACCAGCAAACCCTGTCGCAACCGTATATTGTCGCATTGATGACAGAGCTGATTCTTAGTGCCGGACCGCGCAAGCGGGTGCTGGAAATTGGTACGGGGTCAGGGTATCAGACTGCGGTTCTCGCCCAGCTGGTGGAGCGGGTGTACTCGGTGGAGCGCATATTGCCCTTGCAATCCAAGGCACGTGAACGCATGCGCACCTTGGGGCTTTCCAATGTTTATATGAAACACGCCGATGGTGGCATGGGCTGGGAGGCGCGCGGTCCCTACGATGCGGTGATTGTGACAGCAGCCCCCGAATCCGTCCCTGAGCCTTTGATTGCTCAGCTCGATGACGGTGGCCTGCTGGTTATTCCAGTGGGGGACGGTCGTAAGCAGGAGCTCAAACTGTTCAGGAAAAATGGCGCCAATCTCGAAGAAATCAGCGTGACACCGGTGATGTTTGTGCCGCTGCTCGAAGGAACTGTAGGCTGATGATGAAGCATTTCGGCGTATTTTTGCGTGGTGTCGCTATGGGTGCGGCAGATGTGGTGCCTGGGGTGTCTGGCGGTACGGTCGCCCTGATTACCGGCATCTATGCCACGCTGATACAAAGCCTCAGCGCAATCAACATCGATTTTTTCCGGCTTGTGCTCAAGGGGCGTATTGTAGATGCTTGGCATCACGTAAACGCGAACTTTTTGCTGGCGCTGATGGCTGGTATTGCAGTAAGCCTATTCTCGCTCGCCAAAGTCATCACCTATGGGTTGGCGCAACACCCAGAGCCGGTCTATTCCTTTTTTATGGGGCTGATTCTGGCCTCATCGATATTGCTGTGGCGGGATATAACACCGCATCGTCTCAGTCATGGGGGATGGTTGTTGATCGGTGCGTTGTTTATGTGGGGCGTGTCTGAATTGCGGCCTGTGGCAATTGAGCCCACGCCCTGGCTGCTGTTCGGCGGCGGTGCAATCGCCATTTGCGCGATGATTTTGCCTGGAATTTCAGGCAGCTTCCTGCTGTTGATGATGGGGCTTTATTCGGTTGTCCTGAGCGCGATTGATACGCTGGATTTGGCGACCATACTCATCTTTGGTGCCGGCTGCATCGTAGGTCTGTTATCGTTTGTGCGGGTGCTGTCGTGGCTTTTAATACGCTATCGCAACGCGCTGATGAGTTTTTTGGTTGGGGTGCTGCTAATGTCGCTTAAAGTGCTGTGGCCTTGGCAGGGTGTTTCTATGGCTGCCGGTAGTGAGGCAGCTATTGCGGGCGGCGCATTTATTGTTGGTCTGGTGTTAGTCGCTGGGCTAGGGTATCTCGGGAGGCAGCGTTTGAGCTGAAAGCGCTAGTCCTGCTCAGACTGTTTTGATATAAAAAGTATCCTGTAAGTGGATTTAGTTATGAAAATGGCGGTTGTAGAGGGTTCACTCCACCCCGTGGTGATGCTCAAAAGACGCAAATCTGCCATGTAAAAAGAAGGAAAAATCAACATTTGTAGACTGGGCGGCATAAGGAAAGCGTTTTTTAATAAGGGGAATTTTCGCTTGTCGAACTCTCTTTTTTTTATGACGATCTTATTGCTGGCTGGCTGCACTGCGGGACCAAATTTCGCGCCTGTTGTTGATTTGCATTCGCCGCCTGAACGAACCCCGGAAAACTATGTGGTGCAGCGAGGTGATACCTTGTATTCCATCGCCTTTCGCTACGGTCTGGACTACCGGGGGTTAGCGTCTGCTAACGGAGTCAGAGG
>NZ_JBVBUV010000050.1:0-28017 GCF_057445395.1 Litorivivens sp. | reverse complement strand
CAACAGTGGCGCCTATCAAGTGCTGACGCCGGAAGACGCCATCACGCTGGTTAACACACTGGGAGATCACAGCTCGCTCTATCTAACACCTTTATTTGGCGGCGCCCCGCCCGAGAAAGGCTGGAAGATGCTGGAGCTTTTTAAGCAACTGGTATTACCGCACGTACCGCGCACCTGCATTCCCCGCTGGGGACACGCCCTTCAAGCAATCACAGATTGACTGGGTACCACACCTGCTAACTTCGGCTTGTCGCTTAACCGCGCTAAACACAAAGCAGTCCCTGCACCCAGGATCACTACAGAATAGTTGGCAGATTGGGCCTATACATGAGAATGTAAGGCTATCGGTATTACGGGCACCAATCACCTAGCAGTGATTACGCGAACAGCCCCCCTTTGTTCTTCGAATACAGGTGGCGTCCCATGGTTAATAGAAAGCACAACCGCGACGATCTGGTCATACGCAAAGCTCAGGAAGACGACCTTCCGGTACTGGTGGGCTTTCTCGCCAAACTGGCTCTCCACGTGGCCGGCGCTGCGCCCAAAAAACTCAAAAAGAAAGAACGAACGCGCTTAATGGAATTTCTCGCGGCAGCGCTCGTCGACAATGACAAACTGGTGGTGGTGGCCGAGCTGCCAGACACCGGCCTTGTAGGCATGGCCTATATTTATGTCTGGCGCAGCCAGGGCATCTGGGAACAGGCAGCCGATCACGAATTCAAGTCTGGCGTCATCGATGATATCTGGGTTGAACCGGAATTCCGCAAGCTGGGCATTTTCAGCTCAATGCTAAAGGCGCTGATCGCATTCGCCGAGAAGCGAGATGTACCGGAACTTATTCTCGAGTACGCTATTTCAAACAAAGAGGCCGACGCCACGTGGAAGCGGCTGGGTTTTGAAGTGACCGGCGTTCGCGCAGCGGCCTTTACCAACCAGGTTAAAGCGAAGCTGACAACGGGTGCATAGAAAACGCTTACATACATTTCCAGCAGGAGGTGCTCAGTGTTAGGGGATCGCAGTGTCACCGTGTTTTATGACGACGTCATGCTCGGTCATAACCCGCAAGTCGATCTGCCCTTTCTGCCCAGTCGGGTAGAAAAGCGCGTCAGAAATATTCTTAAAGAATTGGACTTTAAATGGAGCTACCCGGAACACCCGGGGCGCTTGAGCGCCATCAAGGAGCTGCTCGACGCAGAGCCCATACCCGGCCTGCAATTCAATAGTGGCCCCCATGCCAGTTATGATCAGCTGGGGCGTGTTCACACCACTGCCTACCTCGATCACATTTTTTCACTGGAAGGAAAACCGGCCTGGCTCGACCGCGATACCACCGCAGTATCAGAACATTCCATCAAGGCAGCTACATCAGCAGCGGGCAATGCCATCGCTGCGGTTGAATGCGTGGTAAAGGGCGAATCTCAAAGTGCCTTTGCGCTGGTACGCCCACCGGGCCACCACGCCGAGCCGGTGAGGGCGCGCGGCTTCTGCCTATTCAATAATGTGGCGGTGGCTGCGGCGCACGCGCAGGCAAAACTGGGTTGCGAGCGCATTCTTATCGTCGACTGGGACGCGCACCACGGCAATGGCACCCAGGATATTTTCTGGGCCGACCCCGACGTACTGTTTTTCGATATTCATTGCGCGGCGCCATTCTATCCCGGCTCTGGCGATCTTGACGAAGTGGGGGGCGGACTTGGCGAGGGTTACACCATCAACGTGCCGATCCCGGAAGACACAGGCGACATCGCTTTTGAAAAGGCCTTCCGCGACATATTGATTCCCGCTGCCGATTATTTTGAACCAGACCTCGTACTGATTTCTGCGGGGTTTGATCCCCACCGCAATGATATGGCCCTGAACCTTACCTATGATGGTTTTGCGATGCTTACCAGCATTGTTCAGGGTATCGCCGACAAGCACTGCGACGGCAAGCTGGCGCTGGTGCTGGAAGGCGGTTACGACCTGAAATCCCTCTCGCGCGGGGTGCACACGGTACTGCAGGTTCTGGCGGGTGGCGAACCTCCGGAGGAACTTGTTGAGCGCGGTGTCGGTGAAGTTGAAGCCGCCGCAGCGTTTCACCTCGACGCGTTTAAAGACGACTGACATCGGCATGACAAATGGCGCCGGCGCTAATTACCCAACAACTACCAAACGGAAATTAGCCATGTGATCTACTATGCTGTACGGTGACCAATGTTAATTTACAAAAAACGCCGCTGTTGTCGACGCCGCAGTCTCGCCACTAGCTCACGACTGATACCTATAAAGGCCGGCTTGTAACAAACGCTATCTTTACCGGCTTTGTCCTGCGCTGACGCTCTCGCTTCTGCTCCGCTGACGGCACTCACGTCCCTATCTGCCACCGCCTGGAGAAATTTATGCAAAAAGATCCCAATAAGGGTTACATAGCACTTCTCGGCTGGGCTCCCAACGCCGTGGAAGCCGCCGCAACATTCGATCGCAGGTATGTTGTAGTTGCCCCCGAGTGGGCGCAGGAGTATTGCGAAAATAACGATATTCCCTACCTGCCCTGGAATTTCGAACGACTGAACGATCGCTCGATGGAGATCGCACAAACACTGAAAGAAATGGGTGTTGATGTTGCAATCCCCTTGTTCGAGGAAACCGTCGAATGGGCCGGAGCAATCAACTCTGTGTTACTCGACAATCCACGCTTGCTCGGTCAGGCCATGCTGATGCGCGATAAATCGCTGATGAAACGACGCGCGCAGCTTGGCGGCATACGCGTTGGTATTTTTGAAGAAGCTCACGACCGTGAAGACGTAACCCGTTTCCTCAAACGTGTAAACCAAACGCTGCTCAAGCTCGACGGCGATCTCAACGACCCCATTCATTTCAAAGCCTTTGACAAGGCTGGCTGCCTTGGCCACCGGGTGATTCGCACGCCTGATGATGTTGATGGCATTCCCGACGAAGAGTTTCCCGCGTTGATGGAATCACATCTCGATGGTTGGGAGTTCGCGGTTGAAGCCTGGATTCACAATGGCAAGATCTGCTTCCTGAATATTTCGGAATACGTCACGCTGGGTTACTCGGTGCACGTTCCCGCGTCACCGGAACTGGAGAAATACCGGCCGCAAATTACCGAACAGATCAATAAGTTGATTAAAACCTTCGATATCGAATTTGGCATGATCCACCCCGAATACTTCGTCACCAGCGACAGTGAAATGTATTTTGGCGAAGTGGCTTACCGGCCACCCGGCTTCAAAGTGTTCGAACTGCTGGAGCGAGTCTATCCCGGCTTTAACGCATACCATGCCAGCTTTATGGTGTTTGACCCGAAAACCACCGAAGAAGAAGTGAAAGCCTACTTCCCGAAAGAAGTGGAAGATGCCACCGGTTATGCCGGCTGCTTCGGTGTCTACCCGCGCCTTCGCGTTGTCAGCCAGCTGGAGATTCCGCAGGAGACCGAAGACCACCCCTATTTCGAGTCGCATGAACTCACCCAGCCATTGGAAGAAATAGTGACCAAACGCACCGCTTTTGGTACGCACTGGGGCCTGGTCTACTTTGTGGGTGACAATGCCGCCGAAATGCATAGATTGCTCAAGCGGCAGGAAGACCTCGACTACTATGTATAATGCCTGGATAAGGGCATGAATACCTGAGTAGTTAAGGAGTGTGTGTGGTAGAGCCTGACAACAGCAACGACAAGCTGGCACTGCTATTGACCCGACTTGAGGCAGCCGTTACCGCCCTGGCGCAGGCCCCGGCTTTTGCCAAGCCCGGCAAGTTGCCCAGGGTGCTTGATACGGCCCGCCGGGTCATCTGTGTCGAGGGCGGCTGTGCAGCGCTACAGGCTCGATCGCAGGACATCGAGAGTGCCGGCCTGTTTCATGGCAGTGATTGGGCCGAACCACAGATACTCCTGCCCGCGCTGACCGCCACCACCCTGCGCACGCCCAATGCCGATACCCTGGTTATTGAAATTCTCAGCCAGCTGCGGCTGCTGGCGGTGGCGCTCGGCGAATATCAACACCCACATATGTCTGCTGAGCAGGCGCATCATTTCCTTACACAAGTGCTGGCGGTCAATCTCTCGCTGCTGTTCACCGCCCCCGGTGAAGCCGAGCGCGAACAGATGGGGCGGCTGGCTGAATTGCCACACCGCCTGCTGGAACACCTGGCAACCAGCATTGGCTACGAACACATCATCGATAAGCTGATCGAGGAAATCTGGCGCATTCTGCAGCAACGACCGATTCAGGTTGACGCCGTCAAACACATGATCACCCAGATTGCGATCTGCCAGGCCAACCCCGAGATAGATCTTGGCAGCAGTGGCCAAGGCGCAGACCGGCTGGTGAGCAGCCTGTTCGGCCCAACCCAGGCCTGTCGCGAAGACCCCGGTGTCGAGGAGTATCAGCAAAAACTCGATTACATGGATACCAGCGCACTGCAGAGCGAAGCCACCGGTATGGCGCGGGCCATGCACGACACCGGGCTGGTATCGCCCTATCACGGCGTGCTGGTACGCCATCTGCTGGAAAATGACGAGCAGTTGCTGGTAGAAGCACTGGGCCTATCCAGCACCGGCCGCGATTGCCTGCTGTGCTATCGCTCCCTGGTGCACGAACTGATCCGCGCCAGCGTGTTTCCGGCTACCTGTCAGGGCATTTACGGCCTATCGCTGTTGCTTGAACGTGGGATTCTCTATCAGCCGGCCGTCTCGCCGGCCATGTGGCGGCAACTCGGGCTACCGCTGGCACCGGTTGCGCGCGAGCGGCTGCGGCTGGCCTTCGGCGATAGCGTCAGCGCTGAGGCCTACCTGCTGGAAGGCGTTATGTGCATGCTGGGCTTGCCGCTGGGCGTTGGCCAGGGCAACAACCCGACCTGCCAGTCGGCCCGCGCATTGTCGATGTGGGCCTACAACGATCCGGACTATTTATTGCAGATGGTGGCCTGGGCGGCGCGCGATGACGAAATCATCATGCACTTTGAAGGGCAACCGATTTCCTCGCGCGAAAGCCAGAGTGGGGTCGCCAGCCTGCTGCCGATTGATCTAGACCCGGTGTCGTTGCTGGTTGTACCGCACCTGGATCGCATCTACGCGGAAATGGGCCGTCGCTGCATTGGTCGCGAGGGCGACCCCCACCGCTGGGTCAACCCGGAATTTCACGGTTGGTGGTCTGGCCGAGGGTTTCGCATCAATGTCGACGTGAACACCGGCGCCCTGATTGATCTGGACGAGTTTATCCGCCACTTCTATGCCACCTGTCACCCCTACTACAACGGCAACCAGCCGCTTATTCATCCGCAGCCCGCCGGCATTGCGGTCACCGACAGCGCCGCCCGATTCATCGGCTGGCACGCCATTACCATCTTACGCGTTGCGCTTGATCCGCAAGATTGCATGCGTGTGTATTTCTATAACCCGAACAACGACAGCGGGCAAAACTGGGGGGATGGCGTCACCGTCAGCACCGCCGGAAATGGGGAACGCTTTGGCGAAGCCTCACTGCCGTTCGAGCAGTTCCTGTCGCGCCTGTATATCTATCACTACGACCCCTTAGAACGCGACGAGCTGGCCGACGTCAGCCGCGAAGAGATTGACCAGGTGATGGATCATATACGCCGCAGCTGGGGCGCCAGTCGCTTGCCAGCCGAGGAATTGCACGCCGGCGCGAGCTAGCGCAGGCGTTTTTGGGGCCACCCAGAAGGCGGCCAGCTGAACAGACCGGTGACTAGAAGGGAATATCGTCGTCAGCAGGGTCAAACGGCGAGTCAAAGGGGTTTTCTTCAACCGGCGGCGGATAGTTCCCGCTGTCGCCAGCACCGGTATCAGCCTGAATCTTCCAGCCAACCAGGTTATTAAAATAGCGGCCGTTGTACTCACGCCCTCGAATATCAAATGTCACGGTGACGCTCTGCCCCGCGTTGAGGCCGTCCAACAGACTGATCTTGTCTTTCAAAAACTCCAGGCTGATATCCTGCGGGTAATTGCCATCTTCTACGGTGACAACCATTTCGCGCTTTGTGAAACCGCTGCTAAACGTTTGGGTTTCCTGTATCAGCTTGATTTTGCCCGTTAATTCGTAAGACATACTTCTCCCTTAGCCGTAAAAATAGTGGTTCTTTGATGCAAATAGTCGAGTCACCCAACGGATCTGGCCGGCCAATCTGCTCCGTTAGCCGCCCGCTCCAACAATCGAGGTAGCATCGCTCAACAGACATGATTTGCGGCACAGTATACTGAATTTCTACCCTCTAACTCGACGCATCGGGGAAATCCCGGTCTCGGCCGCATAAAACACGCTGAAATTCAGTACACTACTGCCCACATCGCACCACCGCACAAACCACACAGGCTAGTTTTGAGGATACTGATGTTCAAAGTAATAGGCGCACTGATCGGCTTTTGGGTGTTCGGATTTCTGGGTGCCCTGCTGGGGTTCTTTATAGGCAGCGCCTACGACAGAGTTCGCATGCTCGGCCTGGGCGGGGCAAACCCGCTGACGCGCAATCACCGCCAGCAGGTATTTCTGCAGACCATTTTCACACTTAAGGGCAAACTCGCCAAAGCAGATGGCCATATTTCGCAAGCAGAAATAGACCACACTGAAGCATTTATGCGCCAGCTGAAAATGTCAGCTGAGCAGCGGCAACAGGCTATTGAGTGGTTTAAACAAGGCTCCGGGCCTGACTACGACGTATCCACAGTGATTCAGGAGTTCAGGCGCACCTGTGGTCACACAGCCAACTTGCCGGAGGTATTGCTGGTCTTCCTGGTGGTGATTGCGCTGGCTGACGGCGACTTTGATGCGGCAGAAGAAGCACTGCTGGCTGATATAGCTCGGCAGCTGGGCTTTAGTGATACGCAGTTCCGGCAGATACTTGAGCGCACACTGAACCAAACCCACTTTGCCCCCGGTCAGACTAGCCAGAATCAGCTGGCTGACGCCTACAAGGCATTGGGTGTCGACGAAAGCTGCAGTGATCAGGAGTTAAAGCGGGCTTACCGCAAACTGATGAGCCAATACCACCCAGACAAACTGATGGGCCAGGGTGTGCCCGATGACATGATCGAACTCGGCAAGCAGCAAACTCAGGAAATACAGGCTGCCTATGAGTTGATCAAGCGCTCGCGAGCAGCGTGATTACGGCGGCGCAGTTGGCCGCACCACACAACAGGCCCCGCTCAGGCACGCAGTAACACGACTGAACCCTCGGCTTCACCAATAAACATCGTTTGGATCAAAGCGGCAATCTGGAATATTCTCCTGCCGCTTGTTTCGCACCTCGCGGATTTCCCGCTGCGCGCGGACACGCCAAAACGGATGCCCGTCGGCATCAACCTCAAAACGTCGCGCTATCAACTCATTGGCTATGGCCGACCGGGCAGCAACCGCCAGCGCACGAGTTTGGTATGGCCCCTGCACCTTCGCCCGCAACCCAGCGCCCGATGCACGGGCAGACAATGCCACCAAGCTGTAACTTGAATCATCATTGCGCAACACAAACATCTCAATGCGAAATGCATGGCTATTGCGGAGCATCAACGCTTCTTCGCTAGCAGAAAATGCCAGGTAACCGAGATGCACAACCGTTCTCCCTGACCATAACAAACAATAATTTACTAATGGTGGCGCAGCGCTTAGCCCGCGACCATTGCCCCGACGCCAGTCTGCAACTGATCCACAGCGCCCCGCTATTCGTACGATACCCTAAAGGGAAACCTAAGGAAGACACCGCCATGAGAAAATTCATTTTGGAAAGCTACGAGCTGGTGATGGATAGCCGAAAAAACCCTCTTCACCACTTGGACTTAGCTTCGCAACATCAGGTTATGCAAGCACTTGCCTGGATGTGGAGCATGGTATTTTCACTATCCTTTCTATCAATATTCTATTTCCATTACGTGTGGGCAGCCCACCTGCTGATTCTCGGCGGCATCTTCTTCACCGTTGGCGTATTCCGACATGCCGCAAAACAGGAACACGAGCAATTCACAGCACCTGCAGCCGCAGTGCCCAGCCACGACGACCCGCACACAAACTACAGCCACGCCTCTGCCTGCACCTGGCGACTTGATAGCGAAGCGTAACCTCAGCACCGGGGCCAACGGCCCCGTCACTGATCACCCCGCCCTGCAAAACCAGCCACGTGAACTATACTGAAAGCTTGTTATCACTGAATTGCTGTTGAGGTGTTTCCAATGCTTGATGAATTCAAGAAGTTCATTATGAAGGGCAATATGATCGATATGGCCGTCGGTATTATCATTGGTGCGGCCTTTGGCACCGTGGTGAAATCATTGGTCGCCGATGTCATCATGCCGCCGATCGGGATGCTGATGGGCGGTATCGATTTTTCAAACCTGTTTGTCGCCCTTGACGGGGAAACCTACGCCTCGCTCTCGGCAGCCCAGGCTGCGGGTGCCGCCACGATTAATTACGGCGTATTTATAAACAACTGCATAACACTTCTGATTGTTGGCTTTGCGGTATTTTTGCTGGTTAAGGCCATTAACAAGATGAAGGAGAAGGAAGAGTCAGCCCCCAAAGAGCCACCAAAAACGCCTGAGGAAATTATACTGCTTCGGGAAATACGCGATGCGATGACCAAGTAGTATTACACCAACTACTCACGTAGAGCACCACCTCAACCTGCTCTCGCTGCGCCGCCATCGCGACCCCACATGCCTATCCAATCCGGAACATCGCCGGCAAACAGGGGCTTACTGATATAGTAACCTTGCCCCGTCTGACACCCGGAATCGCGCACGTATGACCAATCCCGTTCGGTTTCAATTCCTTCGGCTACGGTGTTCATACCCAGGTATCGACTCAAATCCAGGCTGGCGGTAAAGATCGATGCTTTGGTACTGTCGTCGCTTGCAGAAGTAACAAAGCCGCGATCAATCTTAAGCTGATCAAATGCGATATCCCGCACCTTTTCCATGGACGAGTAGCCAGTACCGAAATCATCAATCGACACGTGAAACCCTTTCAGACGGAGCCTGGTCAGCGAATCAATGGCGACACAGGTTTCGTCGACTATCGCGCTTTCGGTAACTTCGAGCGTTATCCTACTTGGCTTAATACCATAGCGTGCGGCAACGCGACTCACTTTGTCGGGCAATTTCGGGTCTGCCAAATTCAACATCGACAGATTCACCGCAACGCTGTGATTCCAACCCCAGGCTGTCCAGCGATTCAGATCACGCAGCGCATTTTCGAGAACAAGATCAGTTAAACCACTAATCAACCCGCTCTCTTCGGCAGCGGGTATAAACTGATCGGGCCCTACAATACCCTTATCAGCATGATTCCAGCGTACCAGTGCTTCAAAACCGGTAACACTGCCAGTCAGCATATCAACCTTCGGTTGATAGGCATTGAGCAATTCCCCGTCGCGCATGGCAATGGACAATTCACCCGAACTAAACTGGGTTCGGGTCGGTCGCGTGCTGCTACCATCTTCAGGCTTCCAGGCACTGACCAGCTGCAGGAGTTTTTCGGCGACGACCGGTTTACTCAGCCAACCCAGAACCCTAATATTATGCCTGGCGACTATCGCGGTAGAGGTTTCCAGCAACCGCTGGTCAACACCGCTTATCAGGATGACACTACCCTGAAAATTCCTATCCTGTAACGCTGATACCAGTTGAATGCCATCCATCTCAGGCATATTTAAATCGAGGATCACAATATCCGGCGCATCAGCACCACTATCAATCGCGTCAAGTGCGTCTGTCGCCCGCGCATGAAAACTCGCATCATCATAAGATTTTAGAATTGCACGGATGTAAGAAAGAATGAACTGGTCATCGTCGAGAACCAGTATCTTAGGGTTGGTACTATGCATAGCTTTCTCCAAACTGTTCTGCTATCGGCTGACGATTATGCTCGTTAACGAAAGCGATGGTCTTTTCAAACTCCGACTCAAGACTACTAATAAGTCCTTTATTACTTTCACAGAAGTCGCCGTACAACTCTTCAATATCAAGGCACGCTCGATGCATCGCCATCGCCCCGATGGTAGCGCAGGAAGACTTAAGCTTATGCGCCATCATCTTCACCTGGTCCGGACTATCAGAACCAACTGCTTCATTAATCTCACCGACGATATCTTTAGCATTACTCACAAACTCGGTGAGAAACTCCCGTATTGATATTTCATCGAGGGGCATAAGCGAACGAAAAACATCAAGATCTATAGCTGCACCATCGTTACTTTTATCTAGCGCTACATTTACTTTTCTGTACGACAATTTATCGCTCTTGGATTCAATATTTTTTTGCAATGCACTGCTAAGCTCGTCAATACTTATTGGCTTGGTCAGATACGTATTAATACCTGCACTTTTCGCCTTCTCGATATCCACAGCTGTCACATTGGCAGACAGTGC
The DNA here is from genome assembly GCF_057445395.1 of Litorivivens sp. Classification (NCBI taxonomy): domain Bacteria; kingdom Pseudomonadati; phylum Pseudomonadota; class Gammaproteobacteria; genus Litorivivens; species Litorivivens sp. The sequence continues at coordinate 17,642 of NZ_JBVBUV010000050.1, read as the reverse complement.
AATAATCGGCGTAACTGTTCCATCTGATTCCTGGTTTCGTATCGCCTTTGCCAAATCATAGCCGTCCATCTCAGGCATATGTAGATCTGTAATAACAAGGTCATATTGATTGTGCTGCCAGTAACTAAACGCGATATTGCCATTGCGCGCAAAATCTGCCTCATAACCTATGATAGAAAGCAATTTGTCGATCACCTTAATGTTCATTTCATTATCTTCGGCAACGAGCAATTTCCCGCGCTGTGGGCTCCGACAAACTTCGGGTTTTTCGTCAACAGCAGATGTGCCGGGCACATTAAAATAGTCGCTCATCTGGTAGCATGGACCGCCGCCGTCATGAAGCAGAGTGGCAATACTACGCGCCAGGTTTTGGGGGCTAATGACAACGCTACCAAAGTTAGTTCGGTGCCGAGATTGTCTTGTGATATCGATCACTGAACATGCATCGCCCAATGCAATAACGCCTTTCGCACCGCGCTCTATCTCACCCAAAAGGTCCGCAACACCACGACTCAACTCACTAACGCAGCCAATCAGTAGAAAGCTCTCTGAAAGAGAGCCACTAAAAAGCTGCAGATCGTCAACATTTTCAATAGCCACTGCCCTGAGATTTGAGTAAAGCGCAAGGTCCTGTGACAACTGGCCGCGGAGCTCCCTAGACAGACCAATCATAAGCAGATCACTTCGCGGCTCTTCCACGTGCTGTATTGGATCGAAGGTAGGTGAAGAGAGAGGAATAAGAACAGTAAAGCAGGTTCCCCTACCCACTTCAGAAGACACGGTTATCTCGCCATTCATCAATGAAACAATTTCGCTACAAATCGACAATCCCAAACCGGTACCACCATAGAGCCTCGTAGTTGATTCGTCGGCTTGCGCAAACGGCCTGAACAGCTGAGGAAGAACACTCTCCGAAATACCAATGCCATTGTCAGAAATCTTCATAACCAGATTATTGTCTTGGCGGAATGCAACAAAATCGACAACCCCTGGACGCGATTTGTCAGTGTACTTAATCGCATTGCCTACCAGATTAATAATCACCTGGCGTAGTCGATAAGGGTCACCAAGCATCGTCCTGGGTAGACTGGGAGACGTGTAAAAGTTGAGCGTTACATCATGTTTTGACGCCATGCCATTAAGCAGGTTAAAACATAGCTCCGCACCGCGCGTTACCGAGAAATGTTTTTTCTCCAAGGAAAGCTCACCAGCCTCGATCTTGGAAAAATCAAGTATTTCGTCGATAACATCGAGTAAGGTTCCTGCAGATTCACGCGCCAACGTGATTGAACGCATATCGTCCCAGGACATCTTGCTATGGCTAAGCGCCTCAAGCATGCCAATAACGCCATTCATGGGTGTCCTTATTTCATGGCTCATTCTCGCCAGGAAACTGGATTTAGCGGCACTAGCACGCTCCGCTTCTTCCTTTGCTTTTTTCAGGTTTTCAGATCGGAGACGGTTTTCAGTAACGTCGAGACTGACACCCATAGCCCATATAGGCTTGCCGCTGTCATCGTAGCTAACTGAACACTGAGATTCAAAGTACCGCATACCGGTCTCGGCATTATGGATCCCGTGCGACAATTCAAAGTGCGGCCTTTTATTCTCCATTGCACTAAGTAACATTTCGATCGCCGGCTTAGTGTCGTCTTTGTCAAAAAATGTATGAAATACCCGTCCCAGGGATAGCGTGTGCCCGCCGATCTCTTCAGCCGAAGTACCCAACATAGCGAGCAGTCTGTCGGTGAAAATAAAACAGTTTTTGGCTACATCAATCTCCCAGATACCAAGCTGGGCCATATCCACTGCAGTCTCTACCAATCCTTGCGTAGCCTTCAGTTCGGATTCAGCTATCTTCCGCGCCGCCAACTCTTCCTGGAGCTGTCGTGTGCGATCAAGCACCAGATTCTGACTTATTTTCGCGCGACTCCCGGAGGCAATATTGGACGCTGCCACTAGGATCGTGCAGATGACCGAGAGCAGAATGTAAAGATAGTTCGTTACACCAATCATGGAATGCCTGTGATTGGTCGTTGGCTGCGTTTGCACGACAATTTCACTGCCGTCAATTTCGAGCATTTCCGCCCACTTGATCTCCGACATATAGCTAGCTGAAGAGCCGTAGGTGTAGAGCTCAAGATCTGAATTAACCACTGACAACGTAATTTCCAGTGATGCTTTGTAGGCCTCGCGTTCGTAGTTTTTGAACAGTTCGTCAAAGCCTACAAAAGCCAAAAGAAATCCGGACAATCTAGAACCAGCGTCATCTTCTGACGCGACATACACCGGGTGGAACGCTATGGCGTATCTCTGATCAAGGTTTTGAAATGATATTGCCCCGAGCAATCTGTTACCCAGAGGCTCGAACAACGAACTCGCCCCGTAGGCTTGTCGATAGTAAGGCATGACATCGGTACCGTTCAGGAAAAGCAATTCCTCACCGGCATGGAGGTAATCGATCGGGAGGGTCATGTATCCTTCTCCACCTGAAGACAAAGGTGCCCAAGCAAAAGCCATCACCGCTTCATGTCGGGGCTCTCTACCGAAGAACTCCTGAAATTCCCGTTCGGTTATGGATTTCTGAATGGACATCAGTCGCTGCAGGTAGCCTACGGGCGCAATGGTCGATTCAATTTCACGAAATACTCGTTTGGAAAGAAAGCCCGAGTTCTCTTTCAACTCAGCAATCGCTGACTGTTCTTGATACTTGTTCAACGCAATGTGCCCGGCCGCCACGAACACCAGAACCATGGTTGCTGACGCAATCAGCATTGAAAACTCACGGGAGAATAATTTGATATTTGCCGATACTAGAAGTATCAGCGGGCAGATAACCGCAATACCCACTGCGTCACCACCCCACCAGGCAGCCCACTGGAAAAACAGAGCGTCGGAGGAAACATACCCACTGTGGACCAAGGCCGCCGTGCCCACCGTTGCTCCAATGACAGCAGAACATGCAGCCGCCAATAGCATGAACTGCCAGATAGAACGCTCGTTGCGGAAGGTACAGTCTGAAGCAATCATCCGTCTGGCAACTGTTGCAGATACATAGGCCTGCAGCGCTGAGCCCGTCGACGCGATCAGGCCAATGCGCAATGACGATTCTGAGAATTCAATGGCCAGATTAAATGCCAAAGAACCAAGATAGATGGACGTTAAGTAGCCGCGACCGAAAAGCAACAAGCTCGCCGTTGCCAATCCAGCTGCCGGCCAGACCGGGGATACATAACCTGGTGAGATCGCTAGCAACTTTCCCAGTTGAGCCAACACAAAGTAGCCCAACGCGATTCCCAACCATAGTGCGAACTTCTGTATCAGTGAGCGTTGCGAGACCCAGCTTGCGAGAAGACAGTTAAACGTCATTATTATTTCTGCACGTCGATAATTTCAACGACATTATAGGGATGGCACTAGCTTACATAATTCGCGGAAACCGCAGTGGCTGGAAGGCTTTACCTGACACCCGTATGTACTAATCCCTACGGGGATAGGGCAGTACACGGATTAGAAGTACAGCTCGCGAACAAAACGGGGTATTGCCTACAACGGACAGGTGCCGGCAGCCAGATCAGAACTCAACCTTCTGGTTGCGTATCCAGCTTCGTCAGTGTGTCATTCAAGTTCGTGTAGGGCGCTTTTCTACTGACCCAGAAATGGGCTTCAGGTTTAAAACGTGCAGGTTCATCTAATGTTCCTGGGGTAAACACCAAGGTGCCGGGGAATGCGTCCACACGCTCTCCGATAGGTGTTCCACATACCGGGCAAAACAGGTGTTTTTTACAGTTACCCGAATCCCCCACACTTTCATACACAGCGATATCACCCGATACCGTGGTCTGATCTTCCAACACAATAAAGCCAGCACCCACGGCACCATAGAGCTTGCGGCAATCACCGCAATGGCAATAGTGCGGTGCTATCAGTTCCGACGAGGTTTCGTAGCGAAACTGGCCGCAGTGGCAACCGCCGGTGATTTTATTGTCCATTATAGTTTCCCCATGAGCAGGCGTTATATAGCCGGCGGCGCAAAGGTTGGATTACGCCGCAACTTTAGATCCTCGAGCCGACTCGCTGCGGTGACCATCCAGGGATTATCTTGCGGAGGCAGAATATAAAAGGTCTTATTCCGAATCGCCGCCAACACCCGCTCAGCGAGCGCGCGTGGGTGTAATGAATTGGCCGTCGCATCGGTAATAGCTGCCATCGACATCGCGTGCATTTCAGTAGGGTTCTGATCCGCGAGTTCGTCAGGACGATTGCGAGCTGAGGTGGCAATACCGGTATTCACTAACTCAGGACACAAGCATGACACGCTGATTTGCGGTGCCATCATGGACAGCTCATGAAAAAGACATTCACTGAGCGCCAACGCCGCATGTTTTGTCATGTGGTAAATACCCGCAAAAGGCAAAGTACACATCGACGCCATGGAAGATGTATTAACAATATGACAGTCGTCACTCTGCTTGATCATCTGTGGGACAAAGTGGCGGATGCCGTGAATAATCCCCCACTGATTCACCCGCATAAGCCATTCAAAATCATCTTCGGTCTGCTCCCAAAGTTGGCCACCGGTATAAACACCCGCGTTATTACAGAGCACTTGTACACTGCCAAAGTGGTCAACACTCGCTTTACAGAGTGCTGCAACGGATTCGCCAGCGCCTACGTCGGTGACCACACCAATGGCCTCCACACCCAGAGCTGCAACCTCGGCAACGGCTTCGTCCAGCCGCTGCTGCTCGATATCAGCCAACACAACATTCATGCCCTGCTCGGCGAATATCTTCGCCAACTCCAGGCCAATGCCGCTAGCCGCCCCTGTTATAACAGCTGTTTTGCCGCTAAAATCTTCCATCATTCTATCTCCTGAGTTCGGCCACTAGCCTAACTGATAATCTGACAAGCTACTTTGTTTCTGTATTTCCTGATACTCGCGAAAATTTCCGGGAAACAGGAAGGGCGCATGACCGGCTGCATTGCGATAGTAGCTGTTGCACGTGCTAGCACCCCACGAGAAACGTTCAAAACGATCAGCCATCCACGCGTTGTACTGCTCAAAAACGTCACGCTTAACACTCATGGTTTTTTTGCCACTGCGTCGCATCTCGCCCAACAAGCGCACAATCGTCGCCACGTTTTGCTCTACTGACAAAAAGTAGGACACGTTCAAAACCACTCCATTGGGGCCAACGGCAAAGAAGTAATTGGGAAAGTCGGGTACTGCAATACCTTTATGAGAACGAGGATCATCGGCCATCACGTCTCCCAGCGACTGTCCGCTCTCGCCCACCACGTCGATGCGATCGAAATCCTGAATACGGTAACCCGTGCAGTAAATGATAATGTCGGCGGCTATAGTATCGCCGTCGGAAGTAACGATTCCTGTCGGCGTGACCTCCTGCAAACCTGCGGCTACCAAGGAGACATTGTCACGGTTCAATGCCGGATAGAAGTCATCCGAAACCAACCCCCGCTTGCAGCCATAGGGCGTATCGGGAATCAGCACATCGTGTAAAGCCGGATCATCAACACTTTTCCGGATAAAATTTTTCACCATGTTTTCAAACTGCGTCTGCCGGTTGTGCCCGACAGTCACAGCATACTCGACCTGTCCCATCAGCAAGCCCTGCCATTTGCGCAGCAGCATTACCAGAAAAGGAAACCGGCGGAACAGGCTGCGCTGCAAAGTTGAGTAGGCCTTCTTCCGTCTGGGCATGATCCAGTTGGCCGAGCGCTGAAGCACTGTCAGGTGTCCGGCGACCTTCGCCACCTCCGGCACAATCTGAATCGCGCTGGCAGCCGAGCCAACCACCACCACACGCTTGCCACGAAGATTAACGTCATGATTCCAGCGTGTACCGTGCCAGCTCTCGCCTTCAAAGGAATCCATGCCGGGCACGTCGGGGTAGAGGGGCGTATGCTGATTTCCCATGGCGTTGATCACCACATCAAAGCGGTCGCTGTCACCCTTCTCGGTGGTGAGCAGCCAAGAGCCATCACGCTGATAGTGGGCGCTGGTAATGCGCGTGTTCAGCATTAAGTGCGTCTCTAGACCAAACTCTCGTGCACAGCGAGCCAGATACGCCTGTATTTCAGAAAAGCCGACAAAGCTTTCTGACCAATCCGGGTTAGGCGCATAAGAGAAGCTGTAGGAGTGTGCCCAGACATCACACGCCAAACCCGGATAGCTGTGCAACCGCCAGGTACCACCCGGAGCGTCCAGGGCGTCAAAGATAGTGAAATCGTAAAAACCCTTCTCCAACAGCTCCTTGCCGGCGGCGATTCCCGCTGGCCCCGCGCCTATAATAGCGATACGCATTGTCTGCTCAGACGACATAGTAATTAAACCTGATGAATTAAACGGGTGGACCTGAACTTCAACGCCCCAGCCAACGGTCATTGGGCTCACCGATTTATTAGTACTTATTGGCGAACCGACATTTCCTTGCCCTCGACCCCAAAAGGGTAACAGCTGTGTAAGAACTTTATCGCGCCCCCTCAGGCGCGGCAACACAGGACGGGTTAAGACTTGTTAACGAACACACTTGCCGCCTTTAAAGACCTTTTAGCCCTTTTCCTGCCTACAGCGCTCGCAAATGCCCGAATTCACTAGCATTCGGGACGAGCGCTGTTAAGATGTGGCCAAATTCTACTCCCCCGCCTCGCAGCATGCCGGCTGTTTGCCCGCTCGCCCCGCCAAAGGATAACCGCAGTGCACGACAACACCTTTTCATCATTACCACTCAAACCGGAACTGATCGAGAACCTGAACACCATGGGTTACACGGCGATGACACCGATTCAGGCCCAGAGTCTGCCCCCGGTGTTGTCTGACCGCGATGTGATTGCGAAGGCCAAAACCGGCTCCGGCAAAACGGCGGCCTTTGGCCTCGGGCTGCTAAACCGGCTCGACGTGAAGCGGTTCCGCGTGCAATCACTGGTGCTGTGCCCCACTCGGGAGCTTGCCGACCAGGTTGCGGTGGAGATTCGGCGGCTGGCGCGCGCTATTCACAACATCAAAGTGCTTACATTGTGTGGCGGCACCCCGTTTGGGCCACAGCTGGGGTCGCTCGAGCACGGGGCGCATATTATTGTCGGCACACCGGGGCGGGTAGAAGAACATCTGCGCAAAGGAACACTAAAAACCCAAGATATCGACTGTTTCGTACTTGATGAGGCAGACCGTATGCTAGACATGGGGTTTGAGGAGACGCTGAACAAAATCATTGCGACGCTACCAAAGCAACGCCAGAACCTGCTGTTCAGTGCCACCTACCCCGACGCCATTCAAAGTATGGCGCAGCGCGTACTAAGCAACCCCGTAATGATCACAGTGGATACCGATCACGACGAGGCCAGCATTCCTGAGCACTTTTACCGGGTGGAAAGTAACGATGAACGCCGCGCGGCGCTGCGCCTTCTGCTGCTGGAGTTTCAACCCGAATCCGCCGTGGTGTTCTGCAATACGCGACAGGAAGTGAAAAGCATCAGCGATCAGCTCAAGGAATGGGGTTTCAGTGTACTGGCCCTGCATGGCGATCTGGAACAGCGCGAGCGCGATGAAATGCTGGTGCGCTTTGCCAACAAAAGTGCCACCGTTCTGGTTGCCACCGATGTGGCTGCGCGCGGACTGGATATCGATGCGGTGGCGGCAGTTATTAATTACCAGGTTGCCCATGACCCTGAGGTGCACGTGCACCGCGTTGGCCGTACTGGTCGGGCAGGCCAGAGCGGTCTGGCACTGACCCTGTTCAGCGCCCGCGAAGCACACAAGGTAGCGGCGTTAAAAATCGACGTCGATCCCATCGCCGATGCGCTGCCCCTGCCAAAACAATCTGTTTTGAAACAGGCGCCGCCAACACCACCCATGGTGACTTTTCAGATCGACGGCGGTAAGAAACAGAAACTACGCCCCGGCGACATCCTCGGCGCACTGACCGGCGACGGCGGTATAGATGGCAAAGCGGTAGGTAAAATTCAGATTTTCGATACTCGCAGCTATCTGGCGGTAAGCCGCGACAACGCGTCGCGGGCTTTTAACAAGCTGTCGAACGGGAAGCTGAAAGGCCGGAACTTCCGGCTGCGCAAAATCAGCTAGTGGGCTGATCGTCGAAATTATTCCGCAGCATCGCCGTTGATACGTTCCAATCGCTCCTGCTCTTCCTCATAGGCAGCGGCGATTTCTCCCAGCACCGCGTTCACATCAGCGCTGTGCAGTTCTTGCTCAAACTGACCGGTTAACGGGCTTTCAGGGCTTAGATCACCGGCTTCGTAGAGCGCCCAAATTTCATTGGCAAAATCCGTTGCCAGTAATTCGGGCGCGAACTGGCCGTAGTAGCGGGTCATATTGTTCACGTCGCGCATGAAAAGAGTCGGCGCGTGATTGTTACCAGCGGCGTCCACCGCCTGTGGCAAATCAATGATCACCGGGCCGCTGCCATCCATCAGCACGTTAAACTCGGAAAGGTCACCGTGCACTAGCCCCGCGCATAGCATGCGGACCACATATCCCATCATCAAGCCGTGCCCCTCACGCGCAAGCTCCGGCGTCAAGGTGATGTCGTTTAGCCGTGGCGCCACATCGCCGTCTTCGTCGGTCACCAGCTCCATCAGCAGCACACCGTCAAAACAGCCATAGGGCTTGGGCACTCGAACCTCGGCGGCCGCCAGTCGGTAAAGTGCATTGACCTCCGCATTGTGCCAACTGTCTTCCAGCTCGCGACGACCGTAGCGGGAGCCCTTTTCCATGGCACGGGAACGGCGGCTGTTGCGATCCTTACGCCCCTCGCGGTATTCCACGGCCTGCTTGAAGCTGCGCTGGGCAACATCTTTGTACACTTTGGCGCAACGCAACTCTTCGCCACAGCGCACCACATAGACGGTGGCTTCTTTTCCGCTCAGCAGCTGCCGCTCGACCGTATCTATCAGGCCGTCTTCCAGTAGGGGTATCAATCGTTTGGGTATTTTCATGAGTGCTTTATACGCTAAATTCCGCCGAAACTCAGCCCCTGTTCACGCGGACCGGCTGCGTGCATAGGCATCCGCAGCACCATAGGCCCCAGCCGGTATGGCCGGCAATTGCATACTCAGGATTCCCTGCTAATATGCCGCCCACTACCTGATTCTAGGCGGGACTCCCTGTGTCCTTCGAACCCTCACCCACCCGCCCCGCCACGCCTAAACCGACATTGCGCTGGGATATTTTTTGTCACGTTATCGACAACTTCGGCGATATCGGTGTGAGTTGGCGTCTGGCGCGGCAGCTAGCTCAGGAACACCACCAGAGCGTGCAGCTCTGGGTAGATGACTTGTCAGCGCTGACCGCCATGGAGCCCTCACTCACCCTCACCAGTGAGAGCCAGCTCATCCACGGCGTGCAGGTTCGGTACTGGCCCGACACCTGGTGCCAGCAGCAGGTTGCAGATGTGGTGGTCGAGGCCTTCGGTTGCACCCTACCCGCGCCATACCTCGATCTCATGGCTACTACAACCCCACGCGTACTATGGCTGAATCTGGAATATTTAAGCGCAGAAGATTGGGTAGAACAGTGTCACGGTCTTACCTCTAAGTTGGGCAACCGTTTTCAAAAATACTTTTTCTTTCCCGGCTTTACCGATAAAACCGGCGGCCTCCTGCGCGAGGAAAATTTGATCGCGCAGCGTCATCAGTTCCAGTCTAACCGCCGTGAGAAGAACGCCTTCCTCAATCGACTTGGATTACACCTTCCAGAAAACGCCTTATGTTTTTCACTGTTCAGTTACGAGAACCCTGGGCTCCATAGCTGGCTTGACGCGCTTAGCCAAGCCCCCAAGCGCGTGCATCTGCTCGTGCCTCAAGGGCGGATTTTACAAGACCTTCAGCGCTGGCTTGGGGTTGACGCACTGGGTGCGGGCGATAGCGCCCAGCGCGGCGCACTGGATATTCACATTCTGCCGTTTCTCAGCCAAGATGATTACGATCGTTTGCTCTGGTGTTGCGCCCTGAACATTGTGCGCGGCGAAGACTCTTTTGTACGCGCCCAGTGGGCTGGCAGCCCGATGCTATGGCATATCTACCCGCAGCCGGAAGACGCCCACCAACCCAAACTCCAAGCGTTTTTAACGCTTTATTTACAAGGCCTTAGTGCTGATGCCGCAGACGCGCTCAAGCATTTCTGGCTGGCCTGGAATACAGGCGCGAATTTGGCTGACAGCTGGGCTCGGCTGTCTCCCCACTGGTCAGCCATTCAAGGCAACGCACAGCGCTGGTGTAATCACCTGGCGCGCCAGAAAAATATTTCACAACAGCTAGTGACCTTTGCAGAAAAACAGATAATATTCGCGCCGCGAAATCTCTCGTGATTGCATGCCGCCGGAGGCATCATGAAAACTGCTCAGGATATCAAGCCCCACAACGTGGTCCTCATTGATGGCAGCCCCTGGTTAGTTCAGAAAGCGGACTACACCAAATCCGGGCGCAACAGCGCCATCATGAAAATGAAACTCAAAAACCTGCTCACCGGTTCCTCCACCGAAACGGTTTACAAGTTTGACGACAAAGTAGACGTTGTCAGTCTGGACAAAATCGACACGACCTTTTCTTATAAAGCTGACGATCTGTACGTATTCATGGACGAAGAATACAACCAGTACGAGCTGCAGGCCGACGATATTGAAAACGTACTGCCATTTCTGGTCGATGGCATGAGCGACGTATGCAACGCCGTATTCTTTGAAGGCAAAGTGATTTCCGTCGACCTGCCCACCACTATCGTACGTCAGATCGACTACACCGAAGATGCGGCGCGGGGCGATACCAGCGGCAAGGTAATGAAGATTGCGAAGCTGGCCAACGGTACCGAGATCAAAGTGCCCGACTTCTGTGATACCGGTGACTGGATCGAAATCGATTCGCGCACGGCGGAATACAAGTGCCGCGCGAAGATACCCGCCTAGCTTTCACAGCGGCCTTTGCTTGACGATCTGAGCAGCGGTTGGGCGACGAGCACCTCGCCCAACCATCAGTGGTTTTAGCGCTCGCATGTCAATGGCGATCAAACGGATGCTCCGGCCACATACGCCAGGCCAGCAGCATCGGCATCAACATCCACGGCAGGTTAAAGGCGAGGTAGTAACCTACATCGGGCGGCGGGTGCGCACCGTTAAAGGTTTCGTAGAAATAGAAGTACATATTGGTTACCGACGACCCGGCAAACAACAGCGCCCACAATCTGATCCAGTTGCACTGCTTCCACAGCGCGTACAGCAGAACGATAAGAAAGGGCGAATGCACGAATCCGTCGAGCGTCGTACTGGCCAGCAAGGTGATCGGTGGGTCGAGGTGCTGCGGCTCCTCTGCCACCGCCCACCCATAAAGCCATTGAAGCGGCGGCCACGGGCTGTCCGGACTTACCGGCACGCCCAGCGCTTCGGGCAAGCTAAACAGCAGCCCATAGGTTACCGAGATACAATAAAATGCAAACAGCAACAGATCGACCGGTCGTTTATAGAGGGACATAACGTGCTCCAGTTGTTATTATTGTTCCAGCCTATCAGAGATTGGGGGTCAACCCTTTTCGCAGCCTGAATTTAAGACACCGGTCATAATTCTATCTTACTGAACCGCTACACTATCCCCACAGACAGATTCATCCAGCAAGCAAGAAGGCATGTTATTTGCGTGCACGTGGTTTCATTTACCACTGAATACATTGTCATGGAATCAATTTTTAGCGCAGGGATGCAACAGATGTACACGAGTTGACCTTGTTATGCGATTTTCACATCCGTCGTCCGACAAACCCCATACCTATACCAGCCGTCATGGCCCATTTGTGATTGATCTGTTTTGGGGCGCTGCGATTTATCCCTGCACCACAACCGACAGCCGCTACCGTGAATTTGTAGTGACATCAGCGGCTGGCCAAGGCATTGCAGAAATCCCGGAAGGTGCCAACACCGCCGACATGGGCGTGGTGGTTATGCTTCGCAAAAAAGGGCAGAACAAACGCCCGCCCCAAGAGCTGACAAGCTTCGTCAAAGAGCAGGGGTCGCATCGTTTTCTCGGCGGTACTGGCGCAGCACTGGTGCCGGGTTCGCTCATCTATAATGCCGTGGCACTGACATTGCTCATCGCCCTGAGTCTGCTCGGACACTGGGTCATTGGACTCGCCCTAGCAAGCGCTATATCGGCGCTCGGGTTTGGGCTGATCTACCATCAGACAACAAAAATGGTGGAAGAAGCGCGTCACGCCGCGACCGTCAGCTTTCGCGCTAACCAGTCATTAAAATCCACGGTGATTCGACACACACCAGAGCACTACGAGGTGGTCGAGCACGCAAACGATGCGCCTGTAAAGGACACAACGGCCGCCTAGGCCAGTCAAACAGCTAGCAAACGATATTTAAGCGCTGGAAGTTTCATGCATCTGTGGCCACAATAACGCCATGACGCAAACTTCTTTCACCGCCAATAAACCTAGTGCTGCTGAATACAGCCCCGTCGAAGACCTGGCAAACAGCCTCAGTCACGGCCTGGGTGCGGTATTAAGTGTCGCCGGCACGATTATTCTGCTGGTGCTTGCACTGCCGGAAGGCGATATCTGGAAGCTGGTCAGCTTCAGTATTTTTGGCGCCAGCCTCACGCTACTGTACCTGAGCTCCACCCTGTACCACGGGTTTCGCAGTCCGACTTTGAAACGCATCTTCAAAATGCTAGACCACTGCGCTATCTACCTTCTGATCGCAGGCACTTACACACCGTTCTTGCTAGTCAATCTGCGCAATGGCACCGGCTGGACCGTATTTGCGGTTATCTGGGGTCTGGCGTTGGCTGGCATCATTCTCAAACTGACGCTGGGTCACCGGCTAAAAGCACTGCGGGTTATCATCTACCTGATCATGGGCTGGCTGGCGCTGTTGATCGCCTCACCGTTGGGTGCCTCGCTGCCAGCAACAGCGCTGAACCTGATCATCGTCGGAGGCATTGTTTATACCCTTGGTGTGGTGTTCTATCTGGCCAAGGCCATCCCCTTTAATCACGCGATCTGGCATCTTTTTGTACTGGGCGGCAGTATCTGCCATTTTTTTGCGGTGTACGCTGGCGTGTTGCATTTCAGCCCAGCCGCTCACTGAACGACTGGGCGCCGGCCTCGGAATTCACAAGCACACCCACACAGGCGGGATCACACAATTCTGCCACGACCAATGTATAATTCGGCCTGCTTTTTTCTGTGACACCTCGGAGGGTGATTTGGAACGTTTTGTTGAAAACCTGATGTATGGTACCCGCTGGATTCTGGCGCCCATCTATATCGGCCTGAGCCTCGCCCTGTTTATGCTCGGCCTGAAGTTTTTTCAGGAAATTTTTCATTACCTGCCGCTGATTTTCGAAATGAAAGAAGCCGATCTGGTGCTGCTGGTGCTGTCACTGGTGGATATGGCTCTGGTGGGCGGATTGCTGGTCATGGTGATGTTCAGTGGCTACGAGAACTTTGTTTCGCAGCTGGATATCAGCGAAGGCAAGGAAAAGTTGAGCTGGCTGGGCAAAGTCGATTCAGGCACCCTGAAAAACAAAGTGGCAGCATCGATTGTGGCGATATCATCAATCCACCTGCTCAAGGTATTCGTGAATACCGAAAACATCGATACCAGCTACCTGAAATGGTATGTGATTATCCACCTCACTTTTGTAGCATCTGCATTTGCGATGGGCTATCTGGACAAAATCACCCGCAACACGCATTAAATTGCAACGCTTGAAGCTGAGCTAGCCTAGCAGACGATTACCGTTTGATCGCCTGCCAGCTCAGCTTTCAGCAAGCGTATAGAGCGCAAGTGCTGCCAGAAGGTCGGTCTTCTTTACCGGCTTGGGCAGATAATCGTTCATCCCTGCTTCCATAAACTTTTCACGGTCACCATCCATCGCATTAGCAGTGAGTGCAATGATGGGAATATCTTTGCCGCGTTCGCTCGCGCGAATATGCCGGGTCGCTTCCAGACCATCCATATTCGGCATATACACATCCATGAGAATCACATCGTAGGGAAAGCTGGCAACCGCATCGACTGCTTCCTGCCCATCGTGCGCAACATCAATCTGGTAGCCACTGTCTTTCAGCATGGCCTGTATCACAATGCGATTGGTTTCACCGTCTTCAGCCATCAGCAAGCGCACAGTGGATCCAGTGTCTTTTGGCAGGGGAGGTGCTTCGCTCGCAATGGATTCACGACTGGCTTGCCGCGCACGGGCCAGCTTCAACGTAAGCCTGAGCGTAAAGCAGGCACCTTTACCTGGCTCACTTTGCGCGGTAAGTGTTCCTCCCATCGCTTCGATAATACGACGGCAGATAGCCAAACCGATACCAGAGCCACTGTACTGCCGATCAGCACTGGCGTGAAGCTGGGTGAAAGGTTCAAACAACTTTCCTATATCGACCTCAGAAAAACCAATGCCGGTATCTTTTACCTGTATCTGCAGGTCGACACTTTTGTCGTCCAGACCCAGCGGCTCAGCATTCATGGTCACCATGCCTTCGCTGGTGAATTTAATCGCGTTTGACAGCAGGTTCAGCAGCACCTGCCGCAGTCGCCCCTGATCCGCAGATACCGACAGCGACTGCAGTCGGGCATCGCAATTCAAGGTAAAGCCCAGCCCTTTTTCTTTTACATTGCCAGACAGTAACTCCGCCGTCGCCGACAGCATTTCCGCCACATTGAAGATTTCGGGTTCAAGCTCCAGTTTGCCCGCTTCAATTTTACTGATATCGAGAATTTCGTTGAGAATGCTGAGTAAGTGCTCGGCGGATTGGTAGGCCGTACGCACGTAGTGACCCTGTTCCTCAGACAAACCTGGGCTTTCCTGTAACAGCCCGAGCATACCAAGAACACCATTGAGCGGCGTTCTGACTTCGTGACTGACGGTTGCCAGAAAATCAGATTTTGCCTTGTTGGCTTCCTCTGCCCGGGTCTTTTCAAACATCAGCTGCGACTGGTTTTCACGCAGCTCGGTAATGTCGCGATGAAAACCCACCCATCCACCATCGCGCATCCGCTGGTAAAGGATGTTCAGCCACTGACCGTTAGCCAATTCAATATTGAGGCTGCAATCTTCCTCTTCGAGAAGGCTCAACAGTGCCTGTTCAAGTTCTTGAGTTTTCTCGGGCTCCACCTGATATATACCCGCCCTCATGGTTTCTTCCACAAAGGTGCGATAATGCGTTCCGGCGCTCATGGCCGACGATGCACCGCGATACAGTTTGCTGAAGTTCTGATTACTGAGCGCCAACAAACCGTACTGGTCGAATACCACAAAACCTGAGGGCGCCGCTTCAATCGCATCGCGAAAGCGAGTTTCACTGTGCTCCAGCGCAGTGGTTGCAGAACGAATCATCTTGCGCAGGTTATGGGGGATACGCAGTAGAAAATACAACAGGCAAGCCAACAGAAGCGCAGCAAACCCCAGTCCAACAAACTGTTGTTGGCGCTTTTCATAGTACGAGGCCCAGCCGCCGCGCGGCAGCGCGCCAATTTCCCAGGAACCTTTAAGCAAGGCCACGTTTGCTGTAAGCGCCTGCTCCCAATTAAAGCCGGAGCTGCCATAAAACATTTCACCGAGCGAGCCTTTCGAATCCTTGCCCCTAATCGCAAAGACCACGTTCTCGCCAACGCTGTTTAAACCGGCCTCCGCATAAAGCACATCCAGATCGAGCAATAGAGTAGAGAATCCCCAAAACGCTTCTTCGCCAGTCGTCTGATCTGCGAGGAAGATCGGCTGCCGAGCGATTAGTGCCGTGCCGCCCTGTATCAATTGCAAGGGGCCTGCAATCCAGGCTGTTCGATTCTCTATAGCCAGCCGTGCCGCTTCAGCCCGGCGGGCATCAGCCAGCAGATTGTGACCGACCGCTGCCTTGTTTTCCTCGTACGGCCAGACGTAAGTCACCACCCCGCCGGGGGCCAACTGCAAGCTTTTAACCCCGGTAACGTTACTGCCGACCTGATGCGCAAAGCGCTCAAAGGTTTTCTGGTCGATGCTGCTGTTAGCATGAACCATTCCGCTTGGCCCGTTAACCAGAGCCAGCTTGGCATTAAGTGCCGATTCCAGATTACCCCGCACCAATGACAATTGGCTGATAATGGCCTTTTCGTCTTCTGCTCGAAGCGTCTCTAACTGCTGCCGGTCGTACTGGGCAACACCCCACACCATAAAAGCAAAAAGCATGGTGGCGATCAGGGCGGATGCCAGTGGGCTGGAGATAAGCGCAGGGAAACGGTCAACCAGAAAATAGCCGGACTTTACCGAGGCAACGTTCAGCTCGGTTTCAACCTGCGACGCCAGATCGCGCAGGCTATCACAGTCACGAGGTGACATACTGCGCGGGCGGGTATCGATAAGGCACAGGGTGCCAATCAGTTCACCACCCGGTGTCTTCAATGGACAGCCTGCGTAAAAGCGGACATGCGGCTCGCCCACCACCAGCGGGTTATCGTGGAAACGCTCATCGGCCAACGCGTCTTCCACGATGAATAACTCTTCACTCTTGATAGCGTGACCACAGAACGACACATCGCGCCCCGTCTCGCAGGCGCTGAGTCCCTGCCGCGATTTGAACCACTGGCGCTGGTCGTCGACCAGGCTGATAAGCGCAATCGGTACCGCAAACAGATGCTGCGCAAGACGCGTGATGCGGTCAAAGCGCTCTTCGCTGGGGGTATCAAGAATGCCCAGCCGGTAAAGCGCGTCGAGTCGCTGCTGTTCGTTCTGCGTTGGTGTGGCCGCTTGCATGGTCGCTCCCTTAAATCCACACTAACGCAGCAGGCAGACCCTGCAAAACAGCGCGGTGTGGCTGATAAGCATAGACAGAGTCAGGGGGCTGGAGCAAGTAAAGGTTGGCCCCCACCGGCACAACCAAAGCACGTCGCAAGTTCGGGTAAAAATCGCAGTCTTTTGCAGACTGTCGGCAGCAGGCGGCTTGTTTTCTACCAAACCCTTGCTCCGACCACGCGGCTCCACGAACAGTCATTGCATTGACCACCAGTGCTCGTGGCGGACTGAAGTTACAGGTTAAATCCTGACCCGTACGGTAGAGCGTGACAGCCCCTGCACCATTTCGATTTCGCGGTGGGTGGCGACGGGCTGCACTGCCAGTGGTTCGCCGCGGGCTAAATCGCGGGCACCATGCAACACCAGCGAAACACGCTCCGACGTGTGAATACTTGCCAAAGGGTAAACGCTTTCAGGATAGACGGCTACAACCAGAGAGGTAATGTTGCCGCCACCGCTAGAGGCTGGGGTTTTCTGTGGCAGCAAGCTCATCACGCCTTTACCACCGGCCGCGCCTGCGGCACCCGAGGGGCGCATCACGCCGACCAGGCGAACATCGCGGGCTACCGTGCGAACGCCAGCTGCGCTGGTCACCAGCACATCCAGACGGTCGCCACCGCGCAGTTGGGAAACGGGAATACTCTGTGGGTCGGGTGCCAGGGTGTACAGTACCCGGCCCGCTGGAACCACTTCGGCCAATGACGGACGTTTCAAGGCCACCACGTCACGGTTGTTAAAGGGCTCGCCTGCCTTCTTTTCTACGGTCAAGCGCTTGCCAATCAGAGCGCGCGGCTCTGCCAGAACAACGCCGTCAGTTTTGACTTTGCGCTGCT
>NZ_JBVBUV010000049.1:0-29867 GCF_057445395.1 Litorivivens sp. | reverse complement strand
AGCGCTGAGGCTTCTTGCGGAGAAAGAGCTTGAATCCGTTTGTCTGTTTCTGAATGAGCAAAAGCGTTCCGTTGAGGAAGCTACGTGGCAGTATTATGACCAGAGAGATAGCTTAAGGGAAGGGTTGCTCCGCCAGCTGTTTCTTTGCCTGCACTTTGAAGGCAGTGCGGGCACTCAACGCCTAGCAGGAGTGCTGGATCATGCTCAACTTGATCTCTCAGCCCGAAGAATGATCTCAAAGGCAAATATAGACAGCCGACTGCCAGCCAAGAAACTATTACCGCTCTTGCAGGACGAGGACGATAACATTAACCCAGGCCGCTACGAGTGGTACCTGTACTTACAGATCCCCGACCGGTTGAATGGCCAACTGACTTTGCCGAATGTCGTTAAATACCGGGCATTGGAGGCTGATCTGGTAAGTCGAGCGCGCTGGCGAAGGGATAAGACAAAGTTGCTAGAGCAAACCCAGCTGCCAAAGTTGTCCGCCGAACCGAATAAGCTGATTGAGCAAATGAACAGGGATCTGGAGATCCGTTTGCATGAAGTCAGTGAATATCTGGAACAGGACGATAACCGAAACATTATCCTACGTAATCCCAAGGGTAAGCGTCTGTGGCGATTACCGACGGCAAGTAAAAAGTACCTGGTCAACAATCCCTTCTTCCAGCAAATACCTACCACTGGGGTTGCCGATGTGCTGCGCATGGTCCACCGCGACACCGGGTTCATTGACTGCTTTGAGCATGTGCTGGGCGCCCAGTCTAAGAGCCGAGTTCACGAATATGACCTGCTGGCGATTCTGGTGGGAAATGCGACCAACCAAGGCATCTACGGCATGGCTCAAATCTCCGACCGCACCTATGATCAACTCAGCACCATCCAGGCGAACTACTTACGACTGGAGACCCTGAGTGCCGCCAACGACAACATCAACAACGCGACGGCCAAGCTGCCCATCTTCAAGCATTACAACATCCAAGAGGATGTGATCCATGCCAGTGCCGATGGTCAAAAGTTCGAGGCCCGGCGCGAGACCTTCAAAACGCGCTACTCATCGAAGTACTTTGGCACTCAGAAAGGTGTCTCGGCCATGAGCCTAATCGCCAACCATGCCGCCATTAACGCCCGGGTGATCGGCGCGAATGAGCACGAATCCCACTACATCTTTGACTTACTGATGAACAACAGTTCGGAGATCATTCCGGATGTCCTCTCCACGGATACCCACGGGGTTAATCATGTCAACTTTGCGCTACTGGACCTGTTCGGGTACAACTTTGCGCCGCGTTACGCACAGGTTGGTCGCGTTATCAATGATATGTTCGATGTTAAAGAAGGCAATGATCAGAGAATCGAATTACGCCTGAAAAAAGCCATCAACACCAAACGCATCAGGCAGCACTGGGATACCATCCAGCGGATCGCGGTGTCGCTCAAAGAGCGCAAAACGACACAGGCCACATTGGTTAGAAAACTCTCCGGCTACAAGAGCAACCATCCCTTGCTGGAGGCCCTAACCGAGTACAACCGACTGGTGAAAGCGAATTACCTGCTGAACTACATTGATGATGCCAGCCTGCGTAACTACGTTCAGCGAGCCCTTAATCGGGGGGAGGCCTACCACCAGCTGCGTCGAGCAATCAGCAACGTCAATGGGGATCAGTTCCGGGGCAGCTCTGATGAAGAAATCCAACTATGGAACGAATGTGCGCGCCTGGTCACCAACGCCATTATTTACTTCAACTCCAGCATACTCAGCCAACTGCTGACGAGCTTCGAACATCAGAACGACGACAAACGAATACAGATCGTCAAACAGGCTTCCCCGGTGGCTTGGTATAACATCAACCTTAAGGGTACCTATAACTTCGAATTGAGTGAAAAGTTACCGGATCTTGAGGAGCTGATGCTCTCAATTGATGGATATAGGCCAGTTCAGGGAAAGTAATACCCTCCGAGAGGCCAGAAATGACGCTGGATCCAGAGGTTTTTGTCCGTTTACGAGGGAAAATCCCTAGTACCCCGAGATGGGCGTTATCCCGCGGCTGGGTCAACACAACGAAGAGATACTGGGCAGGTGAGCCAGGAAACTACAACCGGGCGTGCTGTCCTACCTGTTGAGGCCCTGATTTTACCCAAGTACGTGTACGGCGTGCAGATTCAAACGACAGAAGAGCGCGCTGGATTCCAACCCTGCCTCCAAGGCAACCGCTGAAATCAGCATAAATTCTACGAATAACTGTTACGGTGAGTTCGGGATCACATTTTGTCTCTTTGGTCTGCTACGGCTCAATGCTCCGCTCGCGACGGAAGTCCCGTGGAGATTTGCCTGTCCAGCGGCGGAAGGCGCGGGTAAAGCTGCTGGTATCGCTGAAGCCGAGCAGGAAGCTCATCTCTGTGATACTGACCCGGGACTGCTCCATGTAGTCCATAGCCAGGGACTGGCGGATCTGGTTGAGCAGATCTTGGAAGCTGGTGTCCAGCGTGGCCAGCTTCTGTTGCAGGGCGCTGGGGCTCATGGCGAGTTCGCTGGCGACTCTTTGCTTGGTGCAGTTTTCTGACGGTAGGAACTGGACAATAGCTCGCTTGACGCGGGTAATGATATCGTCCTGGTCCAGGGCTGCGATGTATCCCTCCATGATCTGATCGTGCTGGCTGGCAATTTCGCGATTACCGCCCGACAGTGGTTCGTCGACGATCGCGCGCTCCATGCAGATCTGGCAGTTTGGTGCGTCGAATGTCACCGGCACGTGGAAGCTTGTTTTGTATTGCTCTTCAATACCGGGCGGACAGGGTCGTGTCAGGCTGACAGAGAGGGGGGTGAAATCCGGCCTGTAGATCATCCTGAAAATGCGGATAACAAAGGCATTCCAGGCGTCGATGGTTTCGTAGGCGACTCCTTCGGTGGTCACATCGAGGATCAGGCAGAACCGGTCCCCCTCTTCCTCGATCCGATAGATGCCCTGTTCGCTGGCAAGGCGGAAGTAATAGACCAGTCGTTCACAGGCATCCCTGAGGGACGAGCTCGCCAACAGGGCGTAGCCGAGAGCATGAACAGCTCCGGGGTGCATGAATCGTGCCACGGTGAGTCCGAAAGCCGGATTGCCGCTGCGCTTTACCGACTCTCGGTACACGGCGGCCAGTTCGGCGGTGGTGAGGCGATCCATGGGATCGGGCCCGGGCACGCGACCGATCCCTGCTGCCTCGAAAATATCCTCCGCATCGTAGCCATTGGCCTCCAGAGCTTTCTGGATAGCCAGTGAGTAGGAGGCGATGGTGGTGGCTGTTTTGGCTAGATTTTTGGCGTCGTTCATCGGGGTACAGCGTTCTCTGATCGAAATGCCGCAGCTTTAGGCGGCTGGCTTATTATAGCTGCCACATTCTCTGAGCTGTGGCACTGAGCTTCGCTGCAAAGATTAACATCGTGAAATCAAAGGGCAAGTTTACCCTCGCTGGTGTAATGGCTGCTCGAGTTAGGGGTGGGATGGCCGTTGGGCCGGGTATTTTGTCGATTCCGTCAAGTTCGGGTGGGGGTATATCTATAGTCTAGCTGGCTAATAATTCAAAAGTATTGCAGGGAGTTGCCAGCGTGAGTATCCCGACCCAAAACCATATCATCAATGGAGCATCTGTTCCTCCGTCCTCCGGTCAGTATATCGACTGAATTACCACCTAACTTTTTTATGGAGTTGGATGAAAACACTTGGTCCTACTCATTTGGCGAAGAGCAATATAGGAGAAGAACATGAAGCGTTTTTTTGTTTGCCTGCTGCTGGCTGTTCAAACAGCGCAAGCTGATGCGCCGAAACGTGTGATAGAGGAGGTCATCGTTACCGCCCAAAAACGTGCCCAGTCCAGTCAAGATGTGCCCATTTCCATCTCGGCCTTTGATGGCGATTTTATGAAAGATGTGGGCGCCACGAACCTGCAAGATATAGCGGCCTACATCCCCAATTTGCAGTTTTCCTCCGACACCGACCCTGCGCTGGCGCAGATCAATATTCGTGGCTTTGGTACAAACCCCGTCAATGTGGCCTTTGAGACTTCCGTTGGTTTTGTGCAAGACGAATTATTCTTTGGCCGTCCCGGTTATTTCAGTGAAGCGATTTTCGATATTGGTCGAGTGGAAGTCTTGCGAGGCCCTCAAGGCACTCTGTTCGGCAAAAACACGGTGGCGGGGGTCTTCAATGTGACCAGCGCAGAACCCGGTGAGAGCTTTTCCGGTGATATTCGCGTCAGCCGAGCCGACCCCGAAGAAAAACGCATGGAGTTTGGTGTTGGTGGTCCGCTGTCGGAAAAAGTGGGGGTTCGATTGTCTGGTTTGGCCTATGAAAAGGAAGGCGATCTACAAAACACCAAGAGGAACGAGAAAGCTGACCGCTATGAACAGTTGGCTGGGCGTATGAAATTGCAGTTTCAGCCCACTGAGAATCTATCCTCAGAATTAACGGTCATCAAATCCGATACCGACAGTGGGTATTGGTCATTTCAGCTGTCAAAGTTGGACGATGGCACTCGGGACTTTGTGGATAATTACGACCCTGAGGTTGAGGACGATCCACACAATCACCAGTTGTCGCATAACGCCGCGGGATTTTTGGATAAGGGCTCAAATACCGTTGGCTTAAAGGTGGATTGGGACTTAAGCCAGTTGTTGGGTTTGAACGATCTGGTCAGTACCCTCGTGGTAGGCAGCAGTGAGCTGTACTTTCGCGAATTGATTGATGTGGACGCTTCCCCAGCCGACGTGGCCAAATTGGGTGTTGCCTCGGATTTTGAGCAAGACAGCCTAGAGTTGCGTTTTAGCGGTAGCCGAGACAGCGGCTTATGGGGCCTAGGTAGCAGTGTTGAATACGTTGTGGGTGGGTTTTATTTTGAATCTCGATTTGAGCAGGTGGTCGACATTGTCGCGGGGGAGGATTTAGGGGCCTACCTCAGCACCGACGATGCGGCTCAATTAGTGAGCGGCAATAACGGCACCTCAACCGGCGTTGGCTCGATACCCGGTTTGGGCGGCTTGATTGGCGCTGGCGTCGGCGCGGCGATTGGCGACGACCGTTACCGATTGGAATACCTTTTAGACATTGAAGCCTTGGCCTGGTTTGGCCAGATGACCTGGTATTTGAATGAAAACTGGGCGATTACTCCGGGAATTCGTTATAACCGAGAGCGCAAACGCGCCAATGCCATTGGCAGCGGCCTGTGTGCGGGCAAGTCAGTCGGTGCACCTTGCATTATTGAAACGGCGCTGTCGGCGCAGGATTACCGCGTGATTGGCACCACTAGAGAAGAAACCGATTTGTCGCCAAAGTTGTCACTGCAATATTTTCACGGTGACGATTTGACGTTGTTTTTTACCTACGCCCGAGGCTTTAAGAGCGGTGGCTTTAACGCCGCGTCTTTTTCCGGCGACGATTTGGATTTTGAACCGGAAGAAGCCAGAACTTTTGAGATGGGAGCGAAGGGGGTTTTTCTTGATCAGTCCCTGAAGCTGAATCTCACGCTGTTTCATACCGAATTGGATAACCTGCAAGTGCTGGCGTTTAATGGTGCCTTTTTTGACGTGACCAATGCCGCCTCCGCCGTGTCGGAGGGTATGGAAATGGACTTTACGTGGTTGACGCCTCTGGCGTTTTTGACCTTGTCGGGCTCGGCAGGCGTGCTAAATGCCGAATACGACGAGTACGCCAATGCACCAGCGCCCATTAGCCAGGGCATCAATACCACACAGGATCTGAGCGGAGAGCGTTTGGCCTTGGCGCCCGAGGCTTCGGCTTCGTTATCTCCGGTGGTCAATTTCCCACTCACCGCCAACTTAGGATTGAGAGCCAGCTTGGACCTGCTCTACCAGGGTGAGCAATTTACCGATATCGATCTGGACCCAGAAACACGAATCCCTGCGCATACCTTGGTGTCGGCCCGTGTCTCGGTTGGCGCTCAAGACCAAAGTTGGTCTTTGAGTTTGGGCGGCAGCAATTTGACCGATAAGGACGTTTCCAATCAGGTCTTGGATGCGGTGTTTTTCCCCGGCAGTTACCAGGCCACACAAAAAGGTGGTCGCAAAGTCTTCCTCGCCTTGACCATGAGTTGGTGATAAATTGCGGCCCACAATGGATTAGGGGTGGGTGCAATGTCGACAATTGAGTTCAGTGACGAGCAAAAAGCGGGAATGGTGTCGCAATTGCAGCGGTATTTCGATGACGAATTAAGCATGGAATTGGGGCAATTCGACGCCGAGTTTTTGCTGGATTTTTTTGCTAGTAACATTGGTGGCCATTTTTATAATCGCGGTTTGTTCGACGCCCAAGTGGTGATGGATAGAAAGATGGATGACATCAAAGCCGCCATTGATGAAATTGAAATGCCGGTTTAGCCATTTTATGAATTTTCCAACATGAGCTCGCAGTTCAATGCGCAGTTTTATTTTTAGGTCTTATCGATGACCACCCCAAATCACGAGTTATGGATGAGTCGGGCATTGGTGCTGGCCGAGCGTGCTGGCGAGCAGGGCGAGGTGCCTGTGGGCGCCGTTGTAGTGCTTGATGATGAATTGATTGGTGAAGGGCACAATCAGCCATTGACCACTTGTGACCCAAGCGCCCACGCTGAGATTGTGGCGATACGAGATGCCGCGCGGCGTATAGGCAATTATCGGCTCAGTGGTGCTCGTCTTTACGTCACCATAGAGCCCTGCACCATGTGTGCGGGCGCGATCATTCATTCACGCATTGCGCAATTGGTGTTTGGCGCGACAGAGCCTCGTGCTGGGGTGGTGCAGAGTCAACGGCAAGCATTGGACGAGAGCTGGCTGAATCATCACACGAGCTGGCTCGGTGGCGTGATGGCCGATGAATGCGCGGCGCTAATGAAGAGTTTTTTCGCGGCAAGGCGCTAGACCTCTTAGTCGCTAGGCTTTGCTATAAGCTCATAAACAATAGGGGTGACCGCAGCGCTGCCGGTAAATATTCCTCAACGGTTTTGGGTGGTGGCTGTCGCACGCGGGCCATTTCCGACCAGCTGATGAGTGCGTGATAGTGCCTGACATTTTGCACGTAGAGCACGGGTTCATCGCCGCGAGCAAAGCCATATCGAAGCTTCGAATACCATTTTTCTTGCCGAAGTTTGGGCAGGTTTTCTTTAACGTGTGCCCATAAGTTTGGGTCGCCCCCCAGCTCTCTCGTTATTTGTCTCGCATCAAGCAGGTGCCCATAGCCCACGTTGTACGCTGCCAAGGCAAACCAGCTGCGGTCCGGTTCCAGAATGTCCTCGTGCAGGCGTTCTTTGAGTAGGTTCAAATACCGGGCTCCACCGCGCAGGCTTTGCCGCGCATCAATACGGTTGCTAACGCCCATTTCTTTGGCCGTCGCTCGGGTGAGCATCATCATGCCGCGAACACCTGTTGGTGGGGTACTAGGGTTTTTCCGTCCAAAAACGACAATAATCGCCGAAAGCCCCGCCATCCGGGGCCTCCAAGAGGGGATTGCTTTTTCTGAAGTCCATATTTACACCAATTTTGGTTAAGATTTGGCCTTTTTAGGCTAAACGTATGGCATATGAAGAACGTGTTCAAATCTTGTCCGATGCAGAACAAGACGATTTTTATGGGCCCCCAATTTTCACGTCCAACGATCAACGCTTCATTTTCGCTCTGAACGACAAGGAACTGGCTGTCGCTAATAAATTCCGAAATCGTGGGCAGCGCTACATGTTTATTGTGCTGCTGGGTTATTTTAAGGCTAAACCTGTAGTGCTGAATCCTGGATTTCATCAGATAAAACATGATCTAAAGCACGTCCACGAAACGGTACTGCCAGGACCCGGCTTCAGACCGTTCAATCTCTCGCAGAAAGAAAACGAGAGGATTTACAAGCGGATATTCGAACTCTGCGAATACCAGCGCTGGAGTTTTAAAGCCCATGGATCTGCTTTGGTAGCCCACCTAACGCAGCAGGCCAAAGCCTGGTCTGCTCCGAGGCACCTCTTCGACGCAGCGATTGAGTATTTATCAGGGCAGAAAATTGCGATCCCTGCCTACAGCACCCTGCAAAAGATCATCAGCCAGGTTGTTGGTCAGGAGCAAGATCGGCTGATTACCCACGTAGATCTCGAACTGCCTCAGGAGCTAAAAGACGCATTGGCTGCCCTCGTAAACGTAGACGGATCGCTAACGTTGCGACAGTTACGTCAATCTGCCCGTAACTTCACAGGAACTGAGCTGGAGAAGGAGCTGACCGTACATCGCCACATCCAGCACTGGATGTCGCAAGTGAATGCCATATTGAGTACGCTATCGTTGTCCCAGAAAAATCAGCAGCACTTTGCAGAACGGGTCGATTACTATGGGGCTAAACTGAAGCGGCAGTCTGTGGGAAATCAGAGGCTTTATCTCCTGTGCTATTTGCAGTTCCGCTGGCAGCAGGCGTTGGAACGCATAGCCGATGGTTTTGTTCATCATGTCCGACAGGCCAAGAATAAATCGAAGGCTTATGCGCAGGAAGTAGTTTATCAAGATTGGCAAAAAGCCGCTAAAAATGTCAGCAAGGCTGCGGAAGTTCTACATCTGTTCATTGATGATAGCATCGATCAACAGCAACCGTTTGGGGCGGTAAGACAGAAAGCGCTGAAGCTGCTTGCGGAGAAAGATCTGAAGTCTGTCTACCTGTTCCTGAATGAACAAAAGCGTTCCGTTGAGGAAGCTATGTGGCAATACTATGACCAGAGAGATAGCTTAAGGGAAGGGTTGCTTCGGCAGCTGTTTCTTTGCCTACGCTATGAAGCCAGCGCAGGCGCCCAACGCCTGGCAGCAGCACTGAATCACGCTCGGCTTGATCTTGCAGCACAAGGGGTCATCTCAAATGCAACGATAGACGCCCGGTTGCCCTCCAAGAAACAATTACCGTTCTTGCAGGACGAGGGTGGGACGTTTAACCCAGATCGCTACGAATGGTACCTGTATCTACAGATCCCCGATCGGTTGAATGGCCAGCTGACCTTGCCTGATGTCATTAAATACCGGGCCTTGGATGCAGATCTGGTGAGTCGAGAACGCTGGCGAAGAGAAAAGCACAATTTGCTGGAGCAAACTCAGCTACCAAAGTTGACCGCTGAACCGAGTAAGCTGATCGAGCGAACAGCCAATGATCTGGAGATCCGTTTGTATGAGGTCAGTGACTACCTGGAACAGGATGACAACCGGAACATTATCCTACGTAATCCGAAGGGTAAGCGCCTATGGCGGTTGCCGACGGGGAGTAAAAAGTACTTGGTCAACAACCCCTTCTTCCAGCAGATACCGACGACGGGCGTTGCCGATGTGCTGCGCATGGTGGACCGTGATACCGGCTTCATTGAGTGCTTTGAACATGTGCTGGGCGCTCAGTCCAAGAACCGAGCCCACGAATATGACCTTCTGGCGATTCTGGTGGGGAATGCAACGAACCAAGGCATCTACGGCATGGCTCAAATCTCCGATCGCACTTATGATCAGCTCAGTACCATCCAAGCGAATTACCTGCGACTGGAAACCCTGAATGCTGCCAACGACAACATCAACAATGCGACGGCCATGCTTCCAATCTTCAAGCATTACAATATCCAAGAGGATATTATCCACGCCAGTGCCGATGGTCAAAAGTTTGAGGCCCGGCGAGAGACCTTCAAAACCCGCTATTCATCGAAGTACTTTGGAACTCAGAAAGGCGTCTCGGCCATGAGCTTAATCGCTAACCATGCCGCTATTAACGCCAGGGTGATCGGAGCGAATGAACACGAATCCCATTACATCTTTGACTTGCTGATGAATAACAGCTCGGAAATCATTCCGGACGTGCTCTCTACGGATACCCACGGAGTTAATCACGTCAACTTCGCTCTGCTAGACTTGTTTGGATACAGCTTTGCACCGCGTTACGCGCAGGTTAGTCGCGTCATCAACGAGATGTTTGATGTAAAAGAAGACAAAGATCAGAGAATTCAGCTACGCCTGAAAAAAGCCATCAATACCAAACGTATCATGCAGCACTGGGACACCATCCAACGGATCGCAGTGTCACTCAAGGAGCGAAAAACGACACAGGCCACGCTGGTTCGTAAACTCTCCGGGTACAAGAAAAACCATCCCTTGCTGGAGGCCCTAACGGAGTACAACCGCTTGGTAAAAGCGAATTACTTGTTGAACTACATCGATGATGCCAGCCTGCGTAACTACGTTCAGCGAGCCCTTAATCGGGGGGAAGCTTACCACCAGCTGCGTCGAGCAATCAGCAACGTCAATGGGGATCAGTTCCGGGGCAGCTCTGATGAAGAAATCCAACTATGGAACGAATGCGCGCGCTTGGTCACCAACGCCATTATTTACTTCAATTCCAGCATACTCAGCCAGCTGCTGACGAGCTTCGAATATCAGAATGACGATAAGCGAATACAGATTGTCAAACAGGCTTCTCCAGTGGCTTGGTATAACATCAACTTGAAGGGTATCTATACCTTCGAAATGAGTGAAAAACTACCGGATCTGGAGGAACTGATGCGCACAATCGAGGGATATTTACCGGTTCGGGAAAAGTAATACCCCCTGGGAGGCCTCGGATGGCGGGGCTTTCAGCGATTCTTGTCGTTTTTGGACGGAAAATCCCTAGTACCCCAATATGCTGAAGGCGCTACTACGCCGACAGAAGCAATGGCTATACAACGTGACAAAAAATTGCCCTTAAAGGGTGAACTAGATCCGAACATCATAACGATTCCTCGTTTTATTGTTTCTTATTACACAAAATAACGATTTATAACTCTCTTATCCCTCTTAGAGGCCCATTTTGCATACAGGTTGTCCTGTCTTTATCTGTCATGTCAATCTTACCCCTAAGCGCACATTAATAAACTTGCCCTTGAAAATAAATGCGTCTCATGCAAACCTTCTGTGCATGAGTGCACAACAAAGAAATGCCACTGCCATCGATTGGAGTGACATCTATTTCGCCTACCAAGTA
This sequence comes from Litorivivens sp., assembly GCF_057445395.1. Lineage (NCBI taxonomy): Bacteria > Pseudomonadati > Pseudomonadota > Gammaproteobacteria > Litorivivens > Litorivivens sp. The sequence goes on along the minus strand of NZ_JBVBUV010000049.1, from coordinate 18,876 downwards.
GCTCGTACTGGCACGCTTTCTGCCGCTGCGGCAGTACTGGATGTACATCATTCGACTGTACTTCGGCGCATTAATGCACTGGAACAGCGATTGAATTCCCGTTTATTTTATCGTCACCCGCGAGGCTACACCCCCACAGAAGCTGGAAAGCTATTGCTAGCAACAGCGAATCGAAGCCAGGACAACTTCAATCGCCTAATCGGACAGCTTATGAGCTCCGGCGAAGAACTGGCCGGTTCTATTATCATCACATCCGTTAATAGTGTATCGATGCATATAACACCGTTCTTTGGAAAATTTCAGCAAAAGTATCCGAATATACATCTAAACTATGGCAGCAATACTCAGATTGCGAAACTAGAATACGGCGAGGCACACATTAGCCTAAGGTATGGAGCAAAGCCAACTGAGCCCGACTACATCGTACAAAATTTGATTCAACTACCTGCTACACTTTATGCGTCAGCTAGCTATATTGAAAAGTATGGTCGAATGAAAAATGTATGCGATATTGTCGGCCACCGCTTTATATCCACGCTAAAAAATTATGAAAACATAAGGTTTATAGACTGGCTTCACAAAGCCATACCCGAAGGCCAAATCTGTTATCGAACCTCAGATTACAGCAGTATGCTAGCCGCTGTAACTGCAGGAATGGGCATTGCCCCTATTGAACGCTGGATAGACAATAGCCGCAAAGATTTGATCCCGTTGTTTGAATCACCTGAAGACTGGACGAACAACCTTTGGCTAACAACACACAGGGACGCTCACAACACCCCTAAGATACAAGCCTTCACGCAATTCCTAAAAGAGGAGCTTTCAAACATCAACCTGAGATAGTCTTAGAGTCGCTGCATTGCAAAATCTCAATTTGGAAATACAAACCTTTGCAGGCCTATAGGTGGCAAAGAAATTCTGAAATCCCCCACACATCAATCGAGAGCCGCAAACGAGAATTTCCCATCTTGATAGTTAGCTTTGTACATATTATATGGTGCACGACCCGATCTCCATATAAAATACACTAATTAAATCTTAAACGCCCGGGTATGCCCATTTATCCCAATGGGCCGACACCTCATCAAGCAAAGCTATCTCGGGCCACTACTGTCCCACAGTTTGGGATAAATAAGAAAGCCTGAATCCCTGTAAGCAATGGGATGGAATTCTACTCATCTTTTGAATGGCTGGCTAACAATCTCATTCTGGTACAGTGACGCCAAATTGCCGGAGGAGTCCACCCCATTGGTTACAATTTTTTATCCGACGAGATTCAGTGCGCCCGGTGACAAGGCCACTCCCTGATGCAATACCAATCGTCATAAATTACTGATGTTCATAGATATTATCGGGTCGGGCCGCATGCTTTGACTGATAGTCTTCACTCTCACTTGCGTGACTAAGGCACCACCCAATTAATCAGAAGTGCCTCAAATAAGGGCAAAGTTTCGCAGTACAAATAGGGTGAGGCTCGATGTTATGAGCGAGCCTAGGGTGGTCAACACAATGATATTGGCCGCCAGTGGGGCATTGCCGCCCATCGCTTTGGTCATCATGTAACTTGCAGCGGCGGTGGGGGAGGAGGCCATGAGTACGATGACACCGAGTTCAATTCCGCGAAAGCCACATGCCAATGCCATGCTAAGAAACAGCGACGGTACAAGCAGTAGTTTTGCTGCCGAGCTGAGCAGGGCATTGTGCTTATCGAGTCGCAGTGCTTTCAGATCCAAGCTGGCGCCAATACACAGCAGTGCCAGTGGCAATGTCATCTGAGCGAGATACTCGCCAGTGTGGAGGGCGAGACCGGGCAGCGGGATGGAGAAAATCGCGAACGGCAGCGCCAGCAGCACGCCTATAATAATAGGATTTTTCGCTATTTGTTTGAGATTGGAAGCACAGCTGGCACTCTTCTGTAACGAACGATTTAAAGTGATCACGGCGAGAATGTTAAATTGTATGGTCAGCAGTGCCATATATAGCGAACTGGCTTTCAATCCCTGGTCGCCAAATGCGTTGATGCAGTAGGCTAGGCCAACAATGCCCATGTTGGCCCGAAATCCGCCTTGTACAACGACGCCCCGGTTGACTTTTTCCTGAATCAATATCTTAGACAGGTACTCTAATAGTAAAAATACGATCAGGGTGACCCCCAGGCCGAACAGTATCAACTTTAAATTGCTCGACGAATCTGCCTGAGTTTTGGTAACGCTAATAAAAAGCAGTGCGGGTAGGGTTATGTTGAAAGTGAGCTTGGAACTGATATCAATAAAATTGTCATTAATTAATTGACATCGTCGCAGCCAGAATCCGAGCGCCATAACCACAAAGATGGGAAAGGTCACCGACAGGCTAAAATTCAGAGTGGCAAGGAAATTGGGCATCTAGGCTGGGATTAACCGCAGTGGTCAGGGGGGGCGCCCGAATTACCCGGACGACGTCACAACATCGTATTGCTGCTTTGGCTCAGTGTTTGCGCCTATGCGGCCTCGCGCTAAACAAAGCGCATGGACAGATCAACAGCTTTGCAATCCTTTGTAAGAGCACCTATGGAAATGTAATCAACACCGGCCTGCGCGATTGGCAGCAGGGTCTGGACGTTAATCCCTCCGGAGGCCTCTATCTTGGCCTGCTTTTTAGTTCTTTCTACTGCAGTGCGGATATCGTCAACGGTGAAGTTATCCAGCATGATAATGTCGGCCTTGGCTTTCAAAGCCTGTTCAAACTCATCCATGTTTTCAACCTCAACTTCTACCGGTTTACCTGGCTCCAGTTCTCTGGCAGCCTTGACGGTGGCTGCGATTGAGCCGCAGGCGTTGATATGATTTTCCTTGATCAGAAAGGCGTCATACAAGCCAATACGGTGGTTGAAGCAGCCCCCGGCGGTCACCGCATATTTCTCAGCGATACGTAGACCGGGGAGGGTCTTTCGAGTGTCGAGTAGTTTCACATCTGTTGATGACACCAGTCCGGCATAGTGTCTGCAAACGGTGGCAACGCCAGAGAGGGTCTGCAAGAAGTTGAGAGCAGTGCGTTCACCACTCAGCAATGCCCTAGCATTCCCTTCTAGCTCAACAAGACATTGGTCTTTGGATACTTGTTGTCCTTCCTCGACTTGCCAGGTGATTTTTACAGTGGGATCCAATCGACGGAAGACTTCGTTGACCCAGGGAGTACCGCAAAATGTCGCTACCTGGCGTGAGTAAATTTTTGAGCGAGCGACGGTGGCCTGAGGAATAAGCTTGGCGGAGATATCGCCAGTGCCAATATCTTCGGCGAGCGCGGCGTCTACATTTTGCTTTATGGCTGCATTAAGAACGTCGGGGTTAATCATGAGCTGGCTTTGCCTCATTAAAAAAAGCCGGCCCATGAAGAGCCGGAGCATAAGCGCTGGGTGGAATTTGGTGAACTCAATACTAGCAGAGGATAACCCCGCGAATCGGGAAATATTCCTGCGGCCAGGCCCTTACCATTGCTGGAGCTTTTTGTTCTCGCGCTCTTGAGGATCGGACCAGTCGGCTTCTTTGGGGATGATACCCTGCCAGGAGGGAATAATCTCGTCAGGCCCATTACGATAGACGGATTTTTCGAAATCCTTACCTTCTTCCTGGAATTTTCCCAGCTGGGCCATCATATAGCGGCGGAATTCGACAACTGCGGCATCGCCTGCGCCCAAGGTATCCTCGGAGCGGTTGGCGATGGGCCCCATGGTGACCCACATGGCCATGTCTTGGTTAGGAATACCGGTGATGCCGGTAAAGCTGCCTTCTTTCATTTCCTCCCGATTTTGGAGGAACCAATTACTCTGGTTGCGCTTTGACACCCAGTTTTCATCCAGGTGCTCGCCGGGCACGGCCCCCAGGAAGGCGCGCCATTTGTCCTCATCCATGGCTTTTTCTCCCCACCCAATGAAGTGGAACGCGGTGTGGGTGTCGTCCATCGGCACATTGACGTTCGCGACATTGTATGACGCATTGGGTGGAATCAATACCGTCATCGGGGACACGAAGACCGAAGTCCGCACATAGCTATGGGTGTCCGCCTTTTTGATAGGCCGTCTGATGGCCGCGTAGTGAAAGCCATAGTCTGTGGACTTGCAGCGCATAGTCGGGTTTTTGTCCGTCGAGGGCCGGTACCAGGCGTTGTCATCGGCCTCGGCTTGAACCACACGGGAGGGAACCATGTCACTGGAGTGGAGGCTGGAGCTGTGGGAGCTGTCGATAGCGCCTTCCAGGATCTGTGCCCAGTTACAGGGGATGACGATCTTGGCTATGCTGACTTTAGTATCGGCTGTGGGGGCCCAGGCTGGTGGGATAAACTCGGGTACGTTTTCCGCGTCGCCAAGGAAGACCCAAACCATGCCTGCCCATTCTTTGACCGGCAGAGAGCGGTGTTTGACCTTTTCTCTCAGTGGACTTTCCGGCGGCTCGGAAGGCATGTCTACGACATTGCCGTGGCGGTCCATCTTCCAGCCGTGATAAAGACAGCGCAGACCGCATTCTTCGTTGCGACCGAGTACCAATGAGGCGCGGCGGTGAGGACAAAGCTCGTCCATTACACCGACATCGCCGTTGCTGTCGCGAAAGGCGACGAAGCTTTCGCCCAGTAGCTTTACTTGAATGGGCTTGCTATCGGCTTCTGCGATTTCTTCAGATAGACAGGCGGGCATCCAGTAATGGCGCATGATTTGGCCCATCGGGGCATCGCCCTCGACTCTACATAATAAATCGTTCTCGGCAGGTGTAAGCATTTCGCCTCCTTGTTTTCGACAAGCGTGTGCATCTGGCTTTGGGGGTTGTTATACTTGCCAATATACTTCTATAAAGATGTATATTCAATAGTTTTAATTTTGATGGCTTGGAAACCGGAAGAAGCTGGTCTTGAACAGGCGCTAGTTAAGAGATGTCAGGAGTGGGCTATGTTTGGCGGTGGCCCCATTGTTGCAATTAACTTCTATATAGAATAATATTTTATAGAAAATTGCTTCTATGCGAATATGTTTGGTTTGTCGTTAGTGTTGGTAGGTTGCGTGTGATATGAGTGCAAAAGAGCCCAGTTTAGATGTTGTTATAAAGAAAAAGAGCGAAGTTGCGACCAATATAGTGCTCTTTGAACTATGTTCAGCCGATGGTGGTGTATTGCCACCGTGTGAACTGGGCTCCCACATTGCGGTTGAAACACCATCGGGTGCTAATCGCTGGTACTCCGTCTGTGAGGTGTCGGAGGATAATCGCTCCTATTACATCGCTGTTAAGCGAGAGGACGAAGGGCGGGGCGGTTCGATCAGCATGCTGGATCACGCCGAAGAAGGGTCATTGCTGCGGATCAGCGAACCAGAGTGCGAGTTTGAATTTGTGGATGCGCCGGGGTATCTAATGATCGCTGGGGGGATTGGTATCACCCCCATTTATGCGATGTGGAAGCATTTGGTGAAAATGAATCACCCTCATTTCAAGCTGGTGTACTTGAGTCGGTCTCCGGCCGATGCGCCGTTTCTTGAAGAGCTCTCACAGGATAAATACAAAGATCACGTGCTAATCCACCACAGTGCTGAGGCGGGAAAGCGTTACGATTTTTGGGACCTTCTGGAAAAGCCGACAGCGCAGCATATTTATTGTTGTGGCCCCAAGTCACTGATGACCGAAATCAAGGATATGACCGGCCACTGGCCTCAGTCCCGCCTGCACTTCGAGGATTTCAAACCGGTTGAGGCCGTACGCAAGGATGACAAGCCTTTTCGGGTCCGGGTAGCGGGAGCTGATACAGTGGTTGAGGTTAGTGAGTCCGAGACCATGCTGGATGCGCTTAGGAAGCAGGGCATTAAAATTCACAGTTCGTGTGAAAGCGGAACCTGCGGTTCCTGCAAGGTAACCGTTGTGGAAGGCTTGGTCGATCACAGGGACTTAGTACTGGAAGAAAGTGAAATGAAAACCCATATGATGGCCTGTGTGTCGCGGGCCGAGGGCGACGAAGTCACGATCGATATTCAGGATGCTGGTGTTGATTTATGAGTGAGGCGGCGCCGATCAAACCTGTCAAGCTCGGTGTGGTAGGGCTGGGCCGCGGCTTTATGCTGACATTGCCGGCGCTTCTTGATGACGACCGGGTTGAGCTGGCCGGGGCGGCCACCGGCAGTCAAGCGAAGCAACAGGCGTTTGAACAGCAGTTCGGATATCAAGCTGTTGGCACCACAGAGGAGTTGAACGCCGATCCCGACATCGAGGCGGTCTACATTGCCACCCCTCATGAAATGCACCGCGACAATGTAATTGAGGCCTTGGCCGCTGGTAAACATGTTCTGGTTGAAAAACCGATGACGATCCGCACCAGCGATGCGGCGGCGATTGTCGAGGCGGTGGCCAAGTATGGCAAACAGGTGATCGTCGGCCCCAGCCACAGCTTCGATAAGCCTATAGTCGAGGCCGGCAAGCTGATTGCCAGTGGCCGATACGGGCCGGTGGGGATGATTCACGCCACTTACTACACGGACTTCGTGTTTCGTCCGCGTCGCCCGGAGGAACTGGACGCTGCCCACGGCGGCGGCGTGGTGTTCAACCAGGGAGCCCACCATGCCGATATTCTGCAGACCCTGGCAGGGGCGCGGCCAACCAGCGTGTATGGTTGTGTGGGCAACCTGGATGCCCGGCGGCCCTGTGACGGTGCCTACAGTGCGCTGCTGGAATTTGAAAATGGTTGTATTGGTTCAATGACCTATAGCGGTTACGCTCATTATGACACTGATTCGGAGCTCGACTGGGTAGGCGAGCTAGGTGTGGCCAAAACACCCGAGGTGTATGCTGCGGCCCGACAGCGCCTGCTGCAGGTGGAAGATGAAGTGGAAGCCAAAAAGAATCGCGGTTTTGGCGACGGCAGCAGTAGCGGTGCCTGTCCGGTATTTCACGAGCACTTCGGCAAGATTGTGATTAGCTGCGAGAAAGCCGACCTGCGGCCGACTGCGAAAGGCATACACATTTACAGCGATGATGGCCACGAATTTCTCCCGATGCCGCTGACTGGTTCACCCAGGGAGGGGGTGGTCGCCGAGCTCTACGCCGTGGTACGTCACGGTGTTCCGCCGGTGCACAGTGCGAGGCGGGGCTATATTAATGTGGCCCTCTGCGAAGGGATTTACGAATCGTTTCTGCTTCGGCAGCGGGTGGACATTACCCCGCCTTGGTAATTGCACGCCGGTAAGTACGCGTTGGGAAAACATCTATTGGCAAAATAATGGAGGGGATACCCTGTCCCCCGATTTGAACTAACAGACATCACCTTGTAACCGGGTGATCCCATGGAGAAACCTATGTCAAACCTGTCCCTCTCTGTTGCCATTGGCAACTACGACCGTAACCGTGCTCTGATCGATGGTGACGTTCAGATCGACGGCGTGAATCCGGTGTTTATGAAACTGTCGCCGGAAGAGATCTTCTTCCGCGCCTTTCGTCACCGGGAGTTTGATATCTGCGAGCTGTCGTTCAGCAGCTACACCCTGAGCGTTAGCCGGGGCACGAATGAATACATTGCCATTCCGGCGTTTTTATCCCGTGCCTTCCGTCATAGCTGCATTTACATCCGCAACGACAAGGGCATCAACAGCCCGGCAGACCTGAAGGGCAAGAAGATCGGTGTGGCCGAATACCAGCTGACCGCCAATGTGTGGGCGCGTGCCCTTTTGGAAGACGAATATGGCGTATCGCCCTCAGACATCACATGGGTCCGCGGCGGCATGGAAGTGGCAGATCGCCCCGAAAAAGTTAAGTTGACCCTGCCTGAGGGAGTAGTTATGCAGCCCGCACCTGCAGGGCGGACGCTAAATTCGCTTTTGGAAGAAGGTGAAATTGACGGCTTCATTGGTCCCCGGACCCTTTCATGTTTCGATAACGGCCATCCCAATGTGGTGCGCCTGTTTGCCGACTCTAGAACGGCGGGAATGAATTACTACCAAAAGACCGGTATCTTTCCAATCATGCACGTTGTGGGTGTACGCCGTTCGCTGGTGGAGCAGCATAACTGGTTGCCAATGGCTTTGCTGAAGGCCTTTGATCACTCCAAGGCGGCGGCGTTGACGGCCTTGTCTGATACGTCAGCTACCAAGGTGACATTGCCGTTTGTGGAAGAGCAGATAGAAGATGCCAAAAAACTGCTAGGCGATGATTACTTCTCTTACGGTTACAAGAATAACCTAGAGACATTAGACACCTTCCTAGATCATCACTACCGACAGGGTTTGTCTGAGCGACGGGTGAAGCCGGAGGAACTGTTCTGGCCTGCAACTATGGAAGGCTACAGTATTTAATTACCGTTAAAACATCCCCTTCAAGGGGCATTGCCTTGGGGAGGGATATCTGACACGAGCATTTCTGCATAGCCAATGAGAGCCGTTCCCGCAGTGCATATTAGCTCACCAGAAATGGCGCCGAGGCTCGGGGTTTCACCTCGATTTCGTCACTGGGCGTTTACAGGCCAATTTCGATGCCCTCGCCGGTCGAGTCCTAGGACTAGTTGAATTGCAATTGATAAAAATACGGGATGAAAGACGTAAAAAACTGGTAAATATACACCTAGCCTATCATGCGCATATTTACTTCGACGAAAACAACCGAGGTATTGCAAAGTGGCTTGGCGAGCGAACTGCCGCACTCTTTGCCTTGCCGGTAGGCCGATTACACGAAAAAATGGTTGGTCCGCACCCCTGTTGGAGTTATCAGGTCAGTTTTGAGGCTAAGGATTTTGAAACGTATTTGTTATGGCTGGACGAGCACCGTCGAGGGCTGACGGTGTTAGTACACTGACTAAGTGGCGATGTGACGAAAGATCACAACGATTATGCTTATTGGTTGGGTGAAGAGGTGTCGCTGAACCTCGATGTTTTTTTCAGACAGATGGCGGGGCTAGGTTGGTGCCTTCTAGTCGAGCTCAGCTCAAGGAATTAGTTTACAGAGGGGTATTTTTCCTTGCCAGCGGCTCAAGTCCGGCGTAAGAGTGACACAACTCTTCTACCTGGTTAAAAAATGACAGCGACGAGCGCCTGAACGTGGCCTGGGCGTCCTTATGTAACTCCCAAATTGCCTGCCTCTTTACCCGGCTCTCCCAATTCTATAAAACCCGGCAGCATAGGTCGGTCGCCCGTCGACGGTTGCCGGCACGTTTGAGTCAGAGCGCTTCGTTCCCAAAGTGACAAAAGTCTCTGCAAGGACTCTTGAGGAAAGTGATCAATAGTAACCATCCGGTGAACACACCTTTCGCTGCCGCCTTGGGATCAAGATGATGGTGTCCACCTATTTTTAAGTGGACACCTAATATGGATACTCAAGGATTACTCCCGCCACCGGTTAAGCGGCAACGTCGCCGACACTCTCTGGAATTTAAGCAGCAGGTGCTGGCCGCTTGTGCTGAGCCAGACGCCTCCATCGCGGCAGTGGCGCAACGGTTTAATATCAATGCCAATCTGATCCACAAATGGCGCCGTGCTACAGAGACGATGCACTCATCCGAGAAGAGCGATTTTGTTAAAGTGGCGTTACCAAGACCCGTTGTCTCAACGTCCCCACAAGTGCTCAAGCTGGAACTGACCTGCGCCCACGGCCCAGTTGTCATTCACTGGCCAATGGATCAGTTAAACGCGCTGGCCGATTGGCTTCGCGAATCATGATCCGCATTGACGAGATCTGGTTGGCACGGGAACCCCTGGATATGCGCGCTGGGCCAGATACGACGCTGGCGCGTGTGGTTCAACGCTTTGGCGAGGCCCGTCCTCACTGCGCCTATCTGTTTGCCAACAAGCGTGCTAACCGGATGAAGGTACTAGTTCATGACGGCTTCGGTCTGTGGCTGGCGGCCCGACGTCTGCATCGCGGCAAGTTTATCTGGAGCAGCCTGCGCGAAGGGAGCGCTGTCGTATTGGATGAGGAGCAGTTCCAAGCCTTGGTCACCGGCTTGCCCTGGCAGCGAGCCGGTGGCGCAGCCACCATCTCGGTGTTGTAAATCTTGTTTATTATGCTGCTCTGGCGCAGCATATTTCCCACTCCCAGTCCATTTGCAGAATCGTCATCGCAGGCCGCGCCATGTTCTGGCAAAGTCGGGGCATGACTCAGCCTCAACCTGCCGACCTTCAGAACCTGACTCCCGACCAGCTTCGAGAGATGGTGCTGCAGTTGCGAGGTACGGTTGCACAGCGTGATGCGTCTATCCAGAAGCTGGAAACCCACAACGACAAACTCACTCACGAGTTGGCCCAGCTGCGCCGTCACCGCTTCGGCAAGCGCAGTGAGGGGATGGATAAACAGCAGCTGGCCTTGCTGGATGCACTGGTGGATGAAGACATCGCCGCCATTGAAGCGGAGTTGGAAACCCTCTCTCCGAAGGCCACTGAACAGCGTGAGCGCAAACGGGCCAAGCGTCAGCCCCTGCCCAAGGATTTACCCCGCACCGATATTTACCATGAGCCGGAGAACACAAGCTGTTCCTGTGGCTGCGCCCTGACCCGGATCGGTGAAGATATCAGTGAGAAGCTGGATTATCAGCCCGGCACCTTCAGTGTCGAACGTCATATCCGAGGCAAGTGGTGCTGTCGCGACTGCGATAGCCTGATACAGGCACCGGTCGCGCCCCACATCATCGATAAGGGCATCCCCACCACCAACCTGCTGGCTCAGGTACTGATCAGCAAGTACGCTGACCACCTACCACTGCATCGGCAGGAACAGCAGTTTGCCCGGGCCGGTGTCGTTATCCCGCGCTCCACGCTCGCGGGCTGGGTGGGCCGTTGTGGTGTGGAGCTGCAACCCCTGATTGATGCTTTGCGAGACACCTTGCTCAAGGAAGCTGTACTGCATGCCGATGAAACCCCGGTGTTGATGCTGGCGCCGGGGAAGAAGCGCACCCACAAGGCTTATGTCTGGGCCTATGCCTCAACGCGGTACTCCGCCATCCAGGGTGTGGTCTATGACTTCCAGCCCGGCCGTGCAGGTCAGGCGGCCAGAGACTTCCTGGCGGATTGGCGAGGTAAACTGGTCTGTGACGACTATGGTGGTTACAAAGAGGGCTTTGCCAATGGTATTACCGAGCTTGGCTGCTGGGCTCATGCAAGGCGCAAGTTCCATGATCTGCATGTCGCCAATAAGAGCCAGATAGCTGAGCAGGCGCTCGGCTATATTAAAGACCTGTATCGGATTGAGCGGGACCTAGCTGAGCTGACCCCGGAAGAACGGCAACAACAGCGGCAGAAAAAATCAAAGCCCATCATCGACCAATTACACCACTGGTTGATTGCCAGACGACAGCAGGTGCCTGATGGCAGCGGCACGGCCAGAGCCATCGACTACAGCTTAAAACGCTGGGAGGCCTTAGTCCGTTATCTCGATGATGGCGCTGTCCCCATCGACAACAACTGGGTAGAGAACCAATTCCGGCCTTGGGCGCTCGGTCGCTCAAACTGGCTATTTGCGGGCTCGCTACGCAGTGGTCAGCGGGCGGCAAATATCATGACCTTGATCCAGTCCGCTAAGATCAATGGCCTGGAGCCACAAGCTTACCTAAAAGGCGTGATTGAAAGGCTGCCAACGCAGAAAGCATCGAAGATCGCAGAGCTACTGCCACACAACTGGACAGTCCAGTCGGCCGTGAGTGGATAAAAAATAGCAGGAAGGCCGGCCATCATGGCCATACCCACCTTCCTTAGTGTCCTCTCTCCCTGAGAGTGCCTCCCTGCAACGGGCACGTCCTGTGCCTGCTAACAAATATAGACCTACGGCTCAATTATGCAAACTCGAGTACTGTCAGCATACTAAGCGTCGACTAATCAACTGGGGATCACCGGGCGGTTACGATTGGCTGAGTCATGACCCTGGCGCTTATTTAGAGGGCGCACATATGAGAAGATTGTAGAACTGCGGGCTTTCAATGCCTTTCCCTTCCGGGTTTTTCGGTCCAGTTATGTCATCGGTTCATCATAGTTGGTCGCGGAAGCTCTCTTTTGATTGACAACTCGGCATCATTGCTATAAAACCTTTTCTGATCAATATGTTACCGCTCGTTAGCCGGGTTTTGATTGAGTCCTTGCTCCTTGCCATTTCATCTCAGCGTGGGGTACACTCGCTACTAGAGCCTGTTATATTGAGTGTGGTAGTGGGGCGCTACAACTCTGCTGCACTCGGTGGAATTAATACCAACCCGAGAGAATTTCCCTGCGCAAAATGGCTTCAAATTTAAAAAAAGGCTCACCTAAAACGCGACGTCGAACCCAAGAAGAGCGTCGTGCAGAAACATCCGCCAAACTTCTCAAGGCAACAATCGACCTCCTTCTAGAAAAGGGTTTCTCTAAGTTTCGTATTGCCGACGCCGCAGCGAAAGCCAAGGTATCGCGTGGAGGGCAAACTCACCACTTCGCCACAAAAAATGAGCTGATTGAAGCTGCCATCGAAAGGCTGTTTGAAAGCGAAATTGGACAGGCTGAAGTTGATGCAGCGAATACTGCTGATGGTGATCTCATAGATCATTCCGCACAGCACGCCAGGGACTTTTTTTCCAGCAAGCTCTACCGAGTTAGTCTCAATATGCTGATATCCGTTGGTAGGTCTGATCACTTGGTCGATGGTGTCCGTGATATTGCCGCTCGTAGTCGGGGGCCTATCGAAGAAGTGTGGGTGGATAGATTCATACGGTCTGGGGTGAGCAAGAAAAAAGCCGAAGAAATACTAGTGTTGCTATGGAGTGTGCAACGTGGCTTTGTGGTAGAGCACTTAATTGAGTCTAACGGTCGGGGCGGGCACGGTCGCGAATTGGATTTTACGGTTAGCCTCTTGAGCGATTACCTCCATGACGAACGAAATGACTTCACGGTATGCGAAGACAATAGTTCGAGCCCTGTGGGAATTGAAAATTGAATAGCATGAAATCGCTTGATGGAGCCTTAAAGCATAACCAAATGAGGCGTAGCGCTTCGACAAAAGATAAAATTCTAGATGCTACCTATGATATTTTACGGGACGTAGGGCATGCGGGTCTGAGGTCCGCTAATGTGTGTGATGTCTCAGGAGTCTCACGAGGCGGGCTGTTGCATCACTACCCCACCAAGGAAATATTAGTAGCGGCTGTCTATGCGCGTATTGTCACCCGACTAGAGGAAGCAAGTCGGCAGAAGATTGAAGAGGCAGATGAAGCGAATTTGTTATCTGCAATAGTCGAAGATGCCCAATCGAGGTTTTTAGCTGATTCTTACAAAGTGTTGTTGGATATTCTAATTGCCTCCGCGGACGAAAAACCGTTGGCCGATGTGCGGAAGGCGCTTGCTAAGGGTTTTCAGCCCCCTGTAGTCGAGGCGTGGGCGCAGCGGCTAGCTGGCACTGGGGTGGCCGTGGACGCTGCGGAGGAAATCACCTTATTCCTCTGGAATATGGTTAAAGGCCTTGCCGTTCGCGGGTTAGTCCAAAGGGAGGATGCTCTGAACGAAAAGGTTATCTCTCTAGGACTTGAGCTTGCTAACAAGCGGTACATTAATGCTAGAGAAAAATCCTGAGTAGTAGCCGTTGCCGGTAAGTAACTCTCACCATCGTACGGTTTCCATGTCTATAGCCACTTGCTCAATCATGTGGATTGTATAATTATTCGACTTTTTTGCAACGTGTGACATTAGGTATAAACGATATGGGAGAAATGCTTTGATATCGATTCCTCCCGAGACAAGTCTCGGGTATCAAGTAAGGATTACTCACCGTGCGTTTGATCGTTTGCTGTCGGCGCGCTTGGCTACTTGTGGACTAAAGTCTGGCTATTGGTACTATCTGCGTGTGCTTTGGCTGCAGGAGGGGTTGACCCAGAAGGAGTTGGGCGATGCCATCAATGTAAAGGAAAATACCACGGTGGCGATGATCCTTGGTATGGAAAAAGATGGCCTGGTGACACGAGAGCGTGATGAAATGGATCGTCGAAAAATGTGTATTTATCTGACCCCGAAGGCTCGTAAGCTTGAAAAAGAGCTGCTACCCATCGCGTTGGACATCAACCAGACTGCCACTAAAGGTATTTCAAAACGGGATCTTGATAAGTGTCTTGCCGTGTTGCGCAAGGTGAACGAAAACTTGCAGAACGTCGATTTTTAAAGGCCCAAATATCATTGCGCTTGTGAATTTCTATCCGCTATTTTTCAGTAGCTCAAGAAAACGGCGTTGTAGGCGGGTCGGTTTCCAGTGCTTTCTTAGCGTTATGCCAATATTGCGATGCGTTCCGGCCAACGGCTTAGGGCTGACTGCCAGTATTCCCATTTGCACTTCGAGCGCCACTTGCCGCGCCGGTAACAAAGCAACGCGATCGCTTTCTAGCAGCAGGCTCCTAATTGCCACCAGCGAACTACATTCAATAACGTGCTCGGGTGGAGCAAAACCCTGATCGGCAAAAAAACGGCTGAACGTTTCACGAGCGGGGGTATTGCGGCGTGGGGCGATCCAATCGAGAGCTCTCAGTTCCCCGGCATTGCGGGGGCGGCGGCTAGTGAGTGCATGGCCGGGGCGTACCACGATGTGAAGGGGGTCGCGGAACAGCAGTTTTTGTTCAATGTCTGGACTAGGTGTCGGTTCGCGAAGAGCGCCAACAATGACGTCCAATTGACCATGGAGCAGGCTGTACAGCTGCTCTTCATAAGGGCCATCGATAATGCTTACGCTGGCGGAGGGATACTCCCGCAGTAACTGGGTAACAGCGTGAGGTACCAGTTGCGCTCGCGCCAGGGGGAGGCTGCCGACCCGGACGCGTCCAGCCCTTAGTCCTTGTAGCTCGCCAACTTCTTCCCGTCCCTGTTCAATCTCTGCAAAAAACAGGCTTGCATAGCGGGCCATCTGTCGGGCCTGCCAGCTGGGTTCCACACCTGCCGGCGAGCGACGGAAAAGCGTCTGCTTACAGGCGGATTCGAGTTCCTTTACTGCACGGTGGACTGTGGGTTGTGTCAGCCTTAGTAAGCTGGCTGCCAAGGAGTAACTACCTTGCTCGACGACGCTGATCAAGGCTCTCAATTGTGTCGAGGTCAAGCGACGGTAAAGCGGTTGGGCGCCTCGACTAGCGCGTAATCCGGAAGCTTGGTCGATGGCCTCGAGCCAGTTTATCGCTCGCTCGGCCCGGTGCAGAAATACACTACCAGACTCCGTGGCGTACAAGCCCGTTGCGGAACGGGTAAAAAGCGTCACGCCAAGGTCGTGCTCAAGTTTTGCGAGCCCCTGAGTGATGGCGGACTGGGACAAATGTACCTGCTCGGTGGCGCGGCTGATGCTGCCCAGGCGCCACACAGCCAGCGCGGCGTTAAGGTGGCGTAGGTTGGGCAAAGGGGTGGGGGAGCCTGTTTGAGCCATACTTGCATTATCGCCAAATAGGTCGCTCATTATAGAAAAAACTTATATCCAGGTACAGCTTTCGATCATCCCCGAGCCAAAGGCTTGCTTCATAATGAGTTTAAAAAATCATTAAGGCAAGAGGAGAAGCGATGAATATTTTCGTAATCGACATCGCATGAGTTCCGGCGGCCTGACGGATTCTTAGGATACCGGTATTTGGCTATCTGGCAGTCACTTCTTTGATGGTCTGGGATTTTCGAGAATTTACTCTATGATCAAAATAACAGGTTTAAAAACGCCTCATAAATCTCCGGTTACCCGCGCCTATAGAATACATTCGGGAGCATTGAGGCGCTTTGTTTCGCGTATTTTAGGTGGCCACCAGGATGTAGACGATATTTTGCAGGAAGCGTTTTATCGGGCTTATGCGGCGGAAAAGGGTAAACCGATAGCGCAGCCCAAGCCCTATCTTTTTCGCACCGCAAAGCATCTTGCCCTAAACCATTTAAAAAGGGAATCAATCCGGCCAACCGATTATCTGGGTGAAGAAGGGGGTATTGAAAGCCTGGGAAATAGTCACACATTGGAAGATGAAGTCATGGCGCAGCAGAGGATTGAAGTTCACTGCGCGGCAGTTGCCACCCTGCCAGCCCAGTGCCGCAAAATCTATTTGATGTGCAAGGTCTATGGTCTAAGCTATAAGGAGATAGCCCAAGAGCTAGAAATAACAGTTAGTACTGTTGAAAGCCATCTCGAGAAAGCTTTTTCCCGCTGTCAACGCTATGTTGAAATGCACTTGGAGAATGAACATAAAGCTCGAAGTAGCGAGCCAGCTATTCCGGGAAAAGGTGTATGAGAAAAGTCACTCCTATTAATTCCCGCGACGCCATTCGGGCCGAGGCCCGGCATTGGGTTATCATATTTAACAAAGAGGCAGGCCCTTCACAGGAAGATATAGAACGCTTGCGTTCATGGGCAAGTCAAAGTGCCGCGCATCGGGAAGAGCTGGAGAAGGCGACAAAATTTTGGTCCGATGCGAATAGCTTGTCGATTCTGGCCGTCTCCGTAACGACGCGCTCTCGGAGTAAGCCCTTTTTTCGAAAATATCTCTCATACCTATTGAAAACGCCGGTTCAATATCGCTTTTCTGCTACGGTGTTCATTCTCCTGGCGGGACTAATAGTGGCCTTGTGGCCGTGGCTAATCTCGCCCAAACAGGTAAACGACAACGGCATATACAACACCCTGGTTGGTGAGCAAAAAACAGTGGTGTTGTCCGATAATACCATAATACGTATGGATACCGACACCAAGCTCAGAGTGAGGTATACCGATAGGGAGAGACGAATTGACCTGGTTGATGGTCAAGCTCATTTCGACGTCGCAAAAAACAAACAAAGGCCGTTTGATGTATATACCACTTACGGACTGGTGCGCGCTGTAGGCACGGCCTTTTCAGTCTCATTACTCAGTCGCCAGGATATAAAAGTGATTGTCGACGAGGGCAAGGTGGAGCTCGCTAAGCTCAGTCCTGTGCCCCCAACGGTCGAGAAAGCGGCTAATGAAAATATAAAGTCTGATGCTATAACGGTTAGTCCCGCCGTGCCGGTGCAAGCGGCTACCTTTGTGTCGTTAGAAAAGGGGCAGGCCGCGTCTTTTGATTCCCAGGTATACACTGTCAGGGACCTGCCAGAGGAGGAATTAACCCGTCAGCTTGCCTGGAGCCAGGGGCTATTGGTTTTCGACAATGAACCTCTAAAAGACGTCATTGCTGAGGTGGGGCGTTATACGGATGTTAGGATAGAAATCATAGACTCGGCCCTGGCTGACCTGGAGGTGGGGGGGCGCTTCAGGGTTGGCAGGCTGGATGCGTTGCTTGAGGCTCTCGTCGTGGGGTTCGGTGTCGAGGTACGGCGCGTTAACGAAAAGCATATTCACCTCAGTTCAAGGTCCCACGGCATTGAATAAAACGTAGACTGGCTTGCCGGTTTCCTGGTTGGTGGCTGATACATGTGACTGGGGTAATGGAGTGTTTACAGTAAGCCCGTTTTTAAAGCCCTAAAATGTTGATACGCAGTAGGGGGAATGCGGTTTCTCGTTGTTATAGCTAGTACAGAGCTACCGTAAACCAGCTATTGATTGTTTCTTATTGTTGGTCGATGTGCATTGAAAAAAATAGTAAAAGCACTGTTGCTCGGATTAAATCTGCTGGCCCTGACCGCATTGAGTCTCTCCTCTCATGCGAGCGAAACAGGGAGTTATCAGCTGGACTTGCCAGCGCAAAGCTGTGCCGAGTCGTTAACCAGATTGTCTGAGATAGCGGATGTGATGCTGCTTTTTCCCGCAAAAATCGCCGAAAACATCAGGGCAAACCCGGTAAAAGGGCGTTACACACTAGTTGAAGCGCTCGACATCATGCTCGATGGCACAGGCTTGGTCGGTAGCTTTTCTGATAAAAACGTTTTGATGATCTCAGTAGATGAGTCAAAAGCAGTGAATAAGGAAAAGGCTATGAATACCAAGAAAAGTTTGCTATCCGCTATTGTCGGGGTTTTAGTTGGCAGTGGTCATCATGTTGCTGCGCAAGATACAGAGGAAGGGTCAAGTTACGATTCAAGAGTGCTGGAGGAGGTGGTTGTCACGGCCAGGAAACGGGCTGAAAGCGCTATGTCGATTCCAGAGTCGATCTCTGCATTTAGCAGTTCGCGCTTGGAGAGAAACGGTATTGATGGTTTGACTGATGTTGGCAATCTGGTGCCGAACATGTTCATGAGTGTCCGGGCGGATGGCTTTCCCAATGTTTCGATTCGCGGGCTAGGTGCCTTCGGCA
Source organism: Litorivivens sp. (assembly GCF_057445395.1). Lineage (NCBI taxonomy): Bacteria > Pseudomonadati > Pseudomonadota > Gammaproteobacteria > Litorivivens > Litorivivens sp. The sequence continues at coordinate 726 of NZ_JBVBUV010000049.1, read as the reverse complement.
ACACTCAGGGCGTTGGATTCTATGTCGACGATGTTCAGGTCTTTTCGGGTATTAGTTCACGGGTAGGTGATATTGATCGTATAGAAGTCCTAAAAGGGCCTCAGGGCATTCTATACGGCGGCTCAAATATTGGGGGCGCGGTAAAGTTTGTCAGTAAGCGTCCGGTTCCCGAAGAGATTCATGGGCGTGCCAAGACTAAAATCGGCACCGATGATTATTATGATGCTGAATTCGCCCTCAATGGAGGGTGTAAATGATTCTGTGTAACCGCCGGGGTTATACGAAGTCGCTGATGCGATCCTCGAACTCGATCATAAACCGGTTCAGCGCAGCCTTCCAATTTCGGATAGGCATTGTCCATTTTTTCGATGCGTCCATGATCGCGAGATAGACCACCTTCCGCGCTGAATCATCAGTCGGAAACAGCTTCCGTTTCTTGATGGCTTTCCGGATCACGCTGTTCAGGGACTCGATGGCGTTGGTGGTGTAGATCGCCTTGCGGATGTCCTCGGGGTAGCGGAACAGGGTATTCAGGTTCGGCCAGTGACTGCGCCAGGAACGGCCAATATGCGGGTATTTCTCACCCCAGCAGGCCTCGAACTCTTCCAACGCCTGCAGGGCCTCTTCTTCGGTGGCTGACTGGTAAATGCGCTTGAGGTCAGCGGTCACAGTTTTGTAATCCTTCCACGGCACATACTTCATCGAGTTGCGCACCATGTGGACAAT